>NZ_BAAAFI010000005.1:0-52822 GCF_039523455.1 Algoriphagus jejuensis
ATTCCCTTAGTTGGCCTAGGCCAACTAAGGGAATGGGTTGATACAAAGTTTAAACCCTAGACACAGTTTAATGAACTATCCCTACCTCATCTTCCTGTGTTGATTTGTCCAGTTGTCTCTTAAAATCTTCAAAGGTCATATTTTAATCTTTTTGCACTTGCGTTCTTGGCTGTAACAAATGGACTAGTCTCTGAGCCGATTGCCATGGTTTCAAAAACAATTCCCTAAAGATATCAGACTTCCTGAAAACGAAACGGTCTTTTTTCGGGTCGTAGGTATTTTCTTGGTTTTTCCTTTCCCTCTGCATCCGACACCGGTCATCGGACACCCCTACTTCCTACTTCCAAACCTCCTACGCTTCGACTCCGCTCAGCGTGACACTTCCCACCCCCAAACTTCCCCGCTTTTATTTCTCTCCAAAACCTCAAAATCATTACTTTTGCAGCCTATAGATACAGAGCCGAATGTTTGATAATTTAAGTTTAAAGCTTGACCGGGCTTTCAAAACCCTGAAGGGAACCGGGAAAATCACTGAAATCAACGTAGCATCCACCGTAAAGGAGATCAGAAGAGCCCTGATCGATGCCGACGTCAACTATAAAGTAGCCAAGGAAGTCACCGACAAGATCAAAGAAGAGGCCATGGGCCGTGACGTTTTGATCTCTGTTTCTCCGGGACAACTCCTAGTCAAAATCACCCAAGAGGAACTGACCAAGCTCATGGGCGGTTCCAAAGTCGATATCAAGCTCAGCGGAGAACCTTCGGTAATCCTGATCTCAGGTTTGCAGGGTTCGGGTAAGACTACATTCACCGGTAAACTTGGAAGCTTGCTCAAGAGACAAGGCCGTCAGGTACTGCTTGTGGCCTGCGATATCTACCGACCGGCGGCGATTGACCAACTGAAAGTATTGGGCGAGCAGATTGGTGTGGAGGTATATGCCGAGCCTGAAAATAAGAATGCCCTGAGCATCGCAACCAACGCGATTGCCTATGCCAAGAAGACCGGTAAAAAGACGGTAGTCGTCGATACTGCGGGTCGTTTGGCAGTGGATGATCAGATGATGAAAGAGATTGAGGAGCTAAAAAGAGCCTTGAATCCTTCAGAAACCTTGTTTGTGGTCGACTCCATGACCGGTCAGGATGCGGTGAATACTGCCAAGACTTTTGACGAAAGACTGAACTTTGACGGAGTCGTCCTGACCAAACTTGACGGGGATACCCGTGGTGGTGCGGCGATTTCGATCCGCCACGTTGTGAACAAGCCCATCAAATTTATTTCCACAGGGGAGAAGATGGAGAATCTGGATGTGTTCCATCCGGATCGTATGGCACAGCGAATCCTTGGCATGGGTGACGTGATTTCCCTTGTGGAACGCGCTCAGCAGTCTTTTGACGAGGACGAGGCCAAGCGGATCAATACCAAGATTCGTCAGAACAACTTCAACTTTGACGACTTTCTTTCGCAGCTCGAGCAGGTAAAAAAGATGGGTAACATCAAAGACCTGATCGGAATGATCCCAGGCATGGGCAAAGCGATGAAAGGCATGGATATCGATGACGACAGCTTCAAGCCGATCGAAGCGATCATCCGTAGCATGACTCCAAAGGAACGTCAGCAGCCGGATATCATCGACGGGAGAAGAAGAAAGCGGATCGCAGACGGTTCGGGTCGTACGATCATCGAGGTGAATAACCTCATGAAGCAGTTTGACGATATGCGTAAGATGATGAAGCAGATGAATAAGATGGGTGGGGCCAAAGCGGCGATGAGTAGAATGATGCCTCCGGGTGGAGGAAGAAGATAAGAAAAGTAAGAGCGGAAGAAATTCCGCTTTTTTTTAGGATTTTTCACAGCGAGACGCAAAGTGGACGCAGAGACATGGAGGTTATGGCTGGGCGAGTTTCGAATGTTTGCGCGATCGAAGTCGTTTAGTTTGACACCCTTCGGGGTCGGGATGTTAACTGGTATTTTTTGTTCGATCCTCAGTTTTCACCTCACGGGTGCAACCCGTGGATTTGAAGATGTCAGATTCATACAACGACCACAAAGTGGTCCAACTCATTCTCTAATCTCAAATTCCAATTTCTTGAAATCTGATGCTTCAGCTACTTTGGAATGATTTAGGAGATCGATTTCAAAAAGTCGGTTCAGATTATTTCCAGCCAAGTCTTCCAGTCGACTTTCGATTTCGACGACATACTTGCCTTTTTTCCATGGGATTTCGGGAGTAAACTGGATACCTTTTTCTTCAAAACCAATCTCCCATTTTCCTGTGATCTTTTGATTTTCTTTGTCTTTTATCCGGAAAACTTCCTGAAGCAGGCTGAAGTCTAAGGCCTCGGAAAAGTCGAGGTTCGCCGATTCAGAAGTACCAGCTTTTGGAATATCTAAAATCCAGGTAAGTGGATTCGGTGAGGTACTATCTCGTGTCGTTACCACGAAGTCTTTGACATAGACTTGGTCTAGTTTTCCTCCCAGTTTGCCTTTCCATCGCTCAGAAATAACCACACGATAGGATTGACCGGTTTCCAGCGGAGCGCCCATTTCCCGATTGGGAATCAAGTCCCGCTTGATCCGACCGGGATCTAACCAGAGGGTCAGCATCGTCTGATTTTCATTCCAAAGTTCAGGTTGGAGATCGAGAAATACACCTTGCAGCGTGTCGTCATCGCTGTTCAAAAGTGTAACATAGGAGGCGGATTCGCCTTCTCGCATCGGGCGGGAGAACTTGATAAATAGCTTCAGCTGGTTTTCCGGAAGGGTATCCTGAGTCGGATAAATTTCAGTCACAGCCAGGTTTGCCTCATCATCGGGTAGCTCCGGAATGGCGATAGTTTCGATGACCGAACCTGCATACAGAACGGCATAGCTTTGCCCTCTGGTAAAAGGAATAAGCGGCGTAAAAAGAACACCCGTGTCAATCTCTTGGAGTTCTCCCAAGATCGGAACGCTATTTCCCTCCTGAACCAGACGGACAGTCAATTGGGCGAAATCCGGTTTTCCCAACAAGTCAGCCGGGATGACTAAACCTACCGCCCGCTCATTTTCCCATGTAATAGAAATCTCATTTCCCGACTTTTTTCCGCAGGAAACCACTAGAAAAAGACTAAAAAAAATCAGGCTATGCAGTGCGCACAACCTGATTTGAAACCGGCTACAATTCATTACTTCAGCAAATTCCCGGATTCTTCAGTAGACCATAGATCGAGAGAGCCATTGGATTTGCGCTGCAAGATGACCATCGTGTCGTCGTTCATCTTGTCCAGTTGCAAGACATTGGTCATTGGAATAGAGACAAAGTCAACGCCTTCGGTTGCATAGTTTGCTGTGACTGGCTCGGTCAGCGAACCTTGGAATTTTTCAATATCCGCGAAATCCACCCGGAACACAGGTCGGTTGGAATTGGCCATCACCAGGAAGGATTTGCCGTCTTTCTCCATGCTCACGAGATCCAGCGGTTGGTTGCCGCTTCCCATTTCGGCGATGGTTCTGCCCTTGACGTGAGTTCCGGCTTTCAATTCATCCATGGGGAAAAGCACCAAGGGGGTACAGGTGTAGCTGGCGATCAGGTAGTTCTTTCCATTTACCTCGGCTGTGGTAAAAGTCTTGATCGGAGAAGTTGTCTCATATCTGCCATGGGCTGCATGGAAAATCTCCAAGGAGGCATAATCCTGCGCATTGGTAAATGGAAAGGGGATGCTCCTGAACGTGGAGCTGAACTCCTGGTTGGAAAGGCCGCTGACCATCAACTTGCCGTCGGCATAACCCAAATCAGAGATCGAAGAAACCCGCAGCGGTCTTCCTCGACCATCTTTTGCATCTTCCGCCGGGGAGTTGTTCAGCGCTACCGCATCAAATTCTACGTCCTTTAAGGAAACAGGAACAAAGCTTTCTCCTTCGATGCTCAACAAAACGGGAGTGCCATCTCCGGACTGAACCGCCAGATATACTCTCTTGGAAATTGGGTTCACTGCGATATCCAATATGGAGAGATTATCTTCAGTCGTTCCCAGCGTCGCGGCTAACTTTTTGTCAATCCCGGCAATGTTGATCGACTGCAACTCCGAGCTACTCGCATCCTTGGTGTTCACCGCAAAGACCGAGGCACTCTTGGAGTCTCCGATAAACAGGATTCCGTCCGGGCCGAAGGCTAGTGAGGTGATCGATTTGATCTCGGGCGTGCCGACCTTTAAGTTGTAGGGTAACTCCTTGCCTGGAAAGGTGAATGCGGCTATGACCGCGAAGAGCGCACATACTCCAAAAATTACTGCTGACTTTTTCATGGTATGTTGGGTTTATGATTTATCTGTTTGTGAATAAGGAATTTATGGAAAATTGGACTTCGATCAAAGTAGAATTACTTCAGTGGAGCCAAGGCAACCGAGGAAATTTGAGCTGCGGATGCTTTTTTCTCCAGACACAATCCATCAGAAAAATTGTGGGATTGGAAAGGAAGATTAACTTGGGATTCAATTTTTTCTCAAAAAGACCATGTTCAAGAAATCTTTATTCTCTTTATGCGCTTTGCTTTTGTTGACGCAGGAGCTACATGCGCAAAAAATGCTTTTCCCCGAAATGCCGGGAATGGTATCTTATACCTACAGAAAAAGCTTTGCAAAAGACCTTCCGGCTACGCTCGATACGCTGCAGCAGATGGGGATCACGGACATGGAGTTTTCCAACCTTTTTGGACATACAGCGGCAGACATCAAGAAGGAACTCGATCAGCGAGAAATGTACTGCTCGTCATTTGGAGTGGGGTACAAAGACCTAATGGAACAGACCGCTACGGTCGCGGAAAATGCCAAAACCTTGGGAGCGAAATATGTGAGAGTAGCTTGGGTGCCGCATACCGGAGCGTTCACCGAAGAGGCAGCTCGGCAAACCATTGCTGATTTCAACGCAGTTGGCAAAATCCTCAAAGAGGAACATGGGCTGACTTTCGCCTATCACAATCACGGCTACGAATTTGAGCCCTACGGCAAGGGAACCTTGTTTGACCTGATTATGGAGGAGACAGACCCAGCGTACGTGAGCTTCGAAATGGATATCCTTTGGACGTTTTTTCCGGGAGCAGATCCGGCGGCTTTGCTGAAGAAATACGGCAATCGCTTCAAACTGATGCACATGAAAGACCTGAGAAAGGGAGTCGTTGGTAATATGTCAGGTGGAACACCGGTTGAAAATGACGTGGCACTTGGGACCGGACAGTTGGATCTGCCAGCCATCCTCAAAGCCGCCAAGAAAGCTGGCGTGGAGCATTTTTACCTGGAGGATGAAAGCGAAACTTACTACCAGCAGGTGCCGAAGAGCATAGCATATCTGCACAGTTTGAAGAAGTGAGCTTCGAAGGTCAGTGTTCAGGCATACCTTGCTCCGGAAAAAGAAGCGTCTGATTGTAAACGAAGAGCAGTAAAAAAGCCAAATCGATTTTTTACCTTTCTTACGTGAGATTCCTGTTCGTTTTCATAGGCTTGGTTTTATTTCTTTCCGAGAAAAGTTCGGCTCAAAAAGTGGTGCTGAACCTTATCCCCGGCGAAAAGCCAGCCCTTAAGACGAACTACCGTTATTCGGAGGTCATGGATCACCGAATACACAAATCCGATATCGGAGAGGTTTTCGAGCGGGCTGGGCACAGGATTCCAGTGGAGATCAAGGGAGATTTGGAAGATGCGGCGATGGAGTTTTTTCTCCAGGGCGTCAATTTCGGAGATTCCGCAGAGAAGGAAATTCAGGTCAGGATTTTTGAGTTGGAATTGAAGGAAAAACTCAACCCACAAAGTGAGCTTTACGAAGGGGAGATTGTACTGGGACTCGGCTTTTTCGTCATTGGCAGCTTCGATCCAGTGCACCTCTTGGATTATTCGGGCTCTATCCAATACCAGCGCTCGGGTTTCCGCATGGACAAGGTGGAGGAGGTTGTCAACCGGCTATTTCAAAATTCCCTTGTTTATTTTGACAACTGGATCAAAAACCAAAACCTGAGCAATCGGGCGCTGGCCAAGACCTTTCGTCTGGATATCATCGAACAAAAGCAAGAGTCCACGGATGATAAGGTGTATTATGAGCCCGAGCGGCCCTTGGTGTGGGATGATTTCAAAGCCAGGCCTCGACCCACCAGCCGCAACAATGCGACGATTTTTACCAGCTTCTCGTTGGAAGGAGTTTCTTTGATGGATTCGGGTGCCGTGGTGCAGACCTTGGAGATCAATGTATACATGCTTCCGATGCAGTCTTGGGTTAAGACTCCGAGTGACTATGGGCTAAATCATGAGCAGCGGCACTTTGATGTGGTGAGGATTGTGGCGGATCGATTGATCTATCGATTGGAAAATACGGAGCTTAATCTTGACTTTTATCAAGCACAGATCAATGAAGCATATCTAGATTCCTATCGCGAGATGAACCGGTTACAGGAGCTCTATGAAACCGGGACGAATCATGGACTGGATCAGGCCGGCCAAACGATGTGGAATGGCTGGATCGACGAAGCTTTGGATGGAAGTTGGGAGAGGATCGAGGAGCTTTTGAGGAGATAGTGGAAGTGGCATAAGTGCATAGCAGATGTTACTTTTTTGACGTCCATTTCAATAAAATTCCATCGGTGTTTGGTTAACAAGGCGAAAATTTAAATGAGAGAGCCCTTAGACCATTGCTGATCGAGGGGCTTCATATTTCTCTCTTTTACCTCTTCATTTAGCTGATTCTCTCGCCTGACGTTTTGCATGCGCAAATCAAGAATTTCAAAAAGAAGGGGAATTTAATTGCAATTAACTTGTTCGGGTCGAGCTAGTGCCTATCCCTTTTAAACGGGGTAATAGGTCACGATCTGTTGATCTGATTGCCCATCGGCTTACAGGAAACTAGGTCTTTTGGAAAGTTGCCCGCGCCCGCCTTGACTAGATTGATGCGGCGTCCGTTCTTTTTAAGCAGTTTTGCCGCGATTGACTTGGTCTTTACTATTGATCTCCAAAATTCCGGAATCCTGTACTTCTTCCTTCAAAGTAACTCCACCTTTGATTCCAAAATCTAGAGTACGTATCGGGAACGGAATCATGATATCATTTGCATCGAATGCTTTCTTAAGCGCCTTAATTGCATAATTTTTGGCACCAACATACGCTTTGTTTTCTTTGGTGTAATCCAACCAGATATTGGCTGTGAAGTTGATGGAACTGTCTCCGAATTCTACCCAGTGGATCGTGATCTCCTCTCCGCTAATTCTCCCTGGAGTCTGTTCCAGAGCGTCAAATACAATTTGTTCGACTTTTTCCAAATCATCTCCATAGCTCACACCACATTCGACTCTCAATCTGCGCTGACCTGTTTCTGTGAGGTTGGTGAAATCCTCTTCGAACAGGAAGCGGTTAGGGACATACACAATCGGACCGTCAAATGTCTTTACTTTCGTGACTCTGAGGCTTATATCAACCACATTTCCCATTATTCCGTTTTTCGCCTGTATTACATCACCGATGGAAAACGGCTGGTTAAACGTGATATATATACCGGACATAAAATTGGCTGCGGTGTCCTGGAACGCAAATCCCAAGGCCAAACCGATAATACCCAATCCTGCCAGTATGGAAGCCACTGTTCCCGAAAGGTTAAGAATTGAGAGAGCGATCATCACACTGAACACTAACACGACGATGAAAAAGATCCTACCGAGGAAACCCGTAATCGTCTTATCTACGTGATATTTTGTCATCTGCTTCTTTGCGAAATTGCTGATAATTCGCGCCGCAAAGAATCCTATAATGACGATCAAAAATGCCAAGGCAATATTGGGAAGCATTCTTACAATGGCTACTGCCCATCCTTTAAGTTTATCAAATAGTTCATTAATTAGTTCTCCTGTATTCATATGTTTTGTGGGATTGATTAAAAATGCCGGTTGAAACTCCGGAGTTTACAGACATCAGTTGATTTGGTGATTTTCAGCCAAATCTGTCTTGATTGGATTAGAAAAAATCCAACAACCATGCCACCGGCAATCCAAATGCCCGGGTGTTTCGCCATTGGGTGGGGAATTCGGACTCGCAGAAATTCTGGTAATCCAGGGTTTTTCAAGGATTTGAAGTATTTTAACGAAGACGTTTCCGATGGCTGACGTTGAATGCCTTTTGACTTGGGCTGTGTAACTCGAAATTGAAATGATTGAAACTGATTCTACGCAAACGATGATTCGATTCACTTGCCTGATGGCTATGATTTTTTTGGGAGCTCAGCAGCTTGTGCTGGCGCAGCGCCCCATCCACTACGACGAAAGCAAGGTGCCGGATCTGATCTTGCCGGATGTGTTGGTTGGTTACGATGGAAGCTTGATCAAAACGCCCGGCGATTGGGAATACCAAAGGAGGCCGGAGCTGGTTGCCAAGTTTGCGGATCAGGTTTACGGTCAAGTTCCCAAGGATTTTGATCAGATAGCCTTTGAGGTGAAAGCTCAGCCCAATCATCCCCATTCGAAGTATTCCAACCTTAAGGAGGTGGCGATTTATATTTCCCGAAAGGGAAAAACACAAATCATGCAGGTGAAGCTTTACCTACCGAAGGATGCCAACAAGCCAGTTCCGGTGTTTGTTTTGATCAGTCATCGAAATGTGGAAACGGTGACGGGAGACATAGAGAATCGATTTTTCCCCGTGGAGCAAATCGTAAGCCGGGGCTATGCAGCGGCGATCTTTGATGTGGAGTTTGTGTCTCCGGATGATCCTGATCGCTATACCGTGGGAATCTTGGACGAGCTCTATCCAGAGCAAAAGACTATGCCCAATGGAATGAAAGGCTTGTCTGCCTGGGCTTGGGGAGCGGTGCGAGTGATGGATTATTTGGAAAAAGATCCCGAAGTAGATGCTTCTCGCGCCGCAGTCATCGGTCATAGCCGCGGGGGCAAGGCAGCCCTATGGACTGGAGCAAATGACACCCGCTGGGCGATCACCATTTCTAACGAATCGGGTTGCGGAGGCGCGGCCCTGTCCAAGCGCATGATCGGAGAAACGGTCAACCGGATCAATACGGGCTTTCCGTATTGGTTCAGCGATAATTTTAAGGCCTACAACGACAAGGAAGACGAACTTCCCCTCGATCAGCATCAGTTGATAGCGAGTATTGCGCCTCGGGCGGTATATGTGGGAAGCTCAAAAGATGATACTTGGGCAGATCCAAAGGGTGAGTTTTTGTCGCTGAAAATCGGATCTCAGGTTTATTCGGAGATCTATGGGCTGGATTTAGATTTTCCGGAGGATTATAAACTCGAAGTGCAGACCATCCACCAAAAAAACGTCGGCTATCACCTGCGAGAAGGCAAACACGATCTGACCGCTTACGATTGGGGAAAGGTTCTGGATTTTGCCGATATGCAGTATGGGTTGAAGTAAAGTGATTTGCCGACTTCCAGCAGGAACGTTGGATTTTTATTCCGGTTTTTTGTAGGTGAATGAGATGGGGTTTGATGCAGGGTTGATTCCCATTTTGGAAAAGCCATTACCGTCTTTTTTGAGCTGGTCTCAGCTATTTTTAGACTGATTTAGTTGGAAGAAAGGTAACGTCTGATAGCGTGGTTTATTGGTAAATGTCTTATTTTCAGAAACTCTATTTTTAAAACGAAAAACTATGGCAACATACAAGGTTACAGCCAATTCACTTCGACTGAGGAGCACTCCAAATTCTGAGACCCACCGAAACATAATTGCGGTGCTTTCCAACGGTCAACTTGTTGAGAAAATTGCGGACTCTGTTCCGGATTGGTGGGAAGTAAGGATTCTACAATCCGGTGCGGCGGCTGCTACGGGTTTTGTTGCACATCGTTTTTTGCAGGCAGTACAATCCGCTGCAGTTCCAAGTCCACCATTGGTTTCTAATGCGTTCCTTGCGAGCCTGGTAAAGCCGGTTCATATGACGGAAAACAGGACAAGCGTCGTCCGCAATGTCATCACGGGTCGAGCCTATCCGCTCGGAGAACCCAATCGGCCGTTCCGTGACCGAAGTACAGTGCCTGCGGCTTCTGCATCCATTCATAACATTGTCAATTGGATCAATGTAGAGCAAAGCGACCGATATGCTCCCAACTCCACGAGTACTTATTGCAATATTTACGCTCACGATTATTGCTACCTCAACGGCGCTTATTTGCCTCGCGTTTGGTGGTCAAGCAGAGCGCTGATCGATCTGAGCAATAGGATCCAAGTGCCTGTACAATATGGCCAAACTGTCAATGAACTGAACGCCAATAGTCTGCTACGCTGGTTTTTGGAATGGGGGGATGATTTTGGTTGGAAGCGAGTCTTTGACCTCAATGAACTCCAAACCGAAGCCAATAGAGGAAAGGTCTGCATCATATCCGCCAGAAATGCAAATGAGAATAGGTCAGGCCATATTTGTGCCGTGGTTCCTGAAAACAATTTGCAGAAAGCTACCCGGAACGCTGACGGTAGTGTTAAAATTCCGCTCCAATCCCAAGCCGGACGCGTAAACAAGAAATATTTCAACAATAGCTTGTGGTGGCTCACCCCTACCTTTGCGGACTTCGGATATTTTGTGCATGAGTGAGTTGGGAAAATGTAGAACCTGTCTCGGCGACTCCCTTGAGCTTCTGCTGGAATGATTAGTCTACGCGTTGCAGAGATGGAATCGCTCCTTTCAAATAACGGAATTAAATTCAGCAGCTGCCGGTACTTTAATCCTCAAGCCGTGTGAGAGGTGATTTACAAACTCAGCTAGTCGAGACGAAGGATATTGAGATTTTCTGTCAAGTTGGGTAAACGGTAGATCTCGCCATAGCAACCCAGAAGTCGTGAAAGCTGTAAAGCGCCAGTAAATTCTTCGCATTGTCTATAACTATCTTTTGCTTGTGCAAGATTGTTTTGGCATAGACTATATACCAGCAACCGAAATTGGTAATCAGGAAAGTCTTTGAAATAGATGGCCTGCTCAAAAAAAGCCTCGGCTTTTTGCCAGCTCCTTTGGGAAAGAAGTACGTCGAAACCGTTCAGAACATCAGTTAAAATAGCTTTGTATTCTGCACTGAGATTAAAGTGAATTGGATAAAAGACGTTTTCCAGACTCTTGAAGTCTTAAATGTCCTTTGCCAAGATGATAGTGTTTTCTTTTGTGAAGAAATCTGTGGTTCCTCCTTCTTCTACCAATACCGGTACGAGGCATATTCTTCCACGGTTTACCAGAGCAATGGCCTGTTGATACTCGTCATAAATCCAGCTTGTCTTACCGCTGCGCGCCGTGATATAGTCGGCCGTCAAAAGGTAATATTGACAATTGGTCACATTGGCGATGAATTCTGGCACCTCTGAATAGGTGTCGGCATCTTCAGATAACTCATTCCGATCAAAGAAAACATGATAGCCGAGCGCGGTTAGGTAGTCGTATAGCTTTTGAACATAGTCTCTAGAGCCGACGCCGTTCCATTTGTAAGAAAGAAATATACCGGGTGGGCAGCCAATCCAATACGGGTTAAACAATTTTTTGAGACTTGCATTTGCCAATAAGGCAATCTTTACCGAAAGACTATCATACTGCTGAATCATTTCCGAAATGTATCCGCGATTCAATTCATTGCCTTCAAGTTTTTTCCGGATTTCGTCGAAGTTGGCCAAATGAAAATTGAACGTTTCTAATCAAATAAGTTAACTTATTTCTCATCTCGATTTAACTCTAAAACTTAAAATCAATGGTGTGACGCCAAGGCGATTTTGCTTGGCGCGATCTATTGAGCCTCTAGATTATACAGAGTATTTGATAGGGCAAATCGAAAATAATTGAGGTCCCATGGGTGTAATCTAAAACAGTTTCAGGGCCCAAAATTTCCGATTGGCGCCCCGTTGATTGCAGCAGTCAATTTAAATAGCCAGAGACTCAGGGCTGAGAATTAAGCATTTTATATTGATAACAAGGCGTTTTGTGAACTCACCGAGTCCATAACCTATTCCATACCTAGCCCAGAGGAGATTTGGAGATGCGGACGATATGAGGTTGAGGCAATCTGAAACGCTGTCCGAAAGGAAAAAAAGCAAGATTTTATCGCTCTTTATGAATACGGAAGAGCAATTAAATCCTGCTATCTGATTATCGGAACTAATTTAATCTACATCCGATCAGGAAGCTTCGAGAAACTTGTTGACTTCCAGCCAGTAGATAAACGCATCAAACCAGCGATTACTGGTACGGTTGGGATTTCCGAGTCCGAAGCCGTGACCACCGTTTTGGTAAAGATGGAATTCGACCGGCTTTCCGGCTTTGTACCAGGATTCGATGACACCAGTCTGACCAAGGAAAAGGAAGTCATCGGTGGCGATTACATTAAACATCGGCGGAGCATTTTCCGGTACTTCAACTGCGCCCATGCCACCATAGATTGGGCCGATGAAGGCGAGCTTCATCGTTTTGGAGTGAAGTGTGGAATGCATAGTGAGTCCTGCTCCTGCTGAAAAGCCGATCATACCGATTCTGGATGGATCAACACCCCATTCCTTGGCCCGATCGAGGATCATGGCGTAAGCAGCCTCGGCGTCTTCCAATTGGTTGGAAAGGTTTCGCTGTGGCGGAGGCGGGGGTGTTACGCTTTTCGAAGAATCCGAACTGGAAGTCGGTGCGGTTCGGGGTCGGTTCATCCAAGCCGTGAAATCTTCCAAAGACTCTGGAGTTGGGTTCAGGCGATATTTCAGTACAAATGCGGCGATTCCCTGCTTTGCAAGCGCCTCTGCTACTTCCCATCCTTCGTTGCCCATCGACAGCCAGCTGAAGCCACCGCCCGGTGCCACGATCACCGCAGTGCCATTTGCGGTACCCGGTTCTGGGAGAAAGGGTGTGAGTGTCGCGGTGGTAATGTTGCGCGCCATGGGATCTCCCCACTGCTTAAACCACGTTTCCGAGGCGGGTTGGTTTTCAACTCCTCCCGTGCCGAGCAAAATTGCTCTGGGTTCGGCAGGGGCTTCGAGCGGATGGATCGTCCCGTCTTGGGCAAAAGTCTGGACGGAAAAACTGAGCAATAGCAGTAGAAAGCCAGATTTAATAAGCTTTTTCATAGGAATAGGTTTTTGGGTTTGAATAGAAGGTAAGATATTGATTTTCTGGGAAAGGTCAGATGAATTAAGTTGAGAACCATCTGTGGAGTTAGGAGCTGAGATGCTTTTTATCTATCAGGTAAAAATGTTCTTTTTCTGTTGGCACTGGAGAAAGTGAAAGGAAACTGAGGGATAGAATCCTTCTGCATGATAGAAAACTCAGGATTGGAAGGCTTAATCTCAAACTCACCCTGAGAACAAGGGTCTTTTTCAACCCCAAGTTTTGATTCTGGTGATTTTCTGAGGCAGAGAAGTGATAGGACAAATTATTGGCAATGGTCCTCTAAAAAGATTTTCTGGGGGAAAGTAACTTCTTGTGTTTGATATTTCGTTACTTATCAGAAAAATAGAGCGAATTGAAAATCAGATTTTCAAGCCTAGGAATCACCCTTTTAATTTCCCTGTGCTTTTCCTTCTTGGCAACCTTCGGTTTTGAAAAGACCGAGGTAGAAACTGCTTTTTCAAATCCAAAAACAGTCATCAATGAATCCCATGGGTTATTTAGTGACTTTGGATTAACACAGAGACAATTTTCCTCCGGTCAAAATTCAGATGAGGTAGACGATTCCTCGAAAAATTTGGCAAGCGCGTTTTTTTCCGACTTCTATTTACCAAAAGGCATTTGGACGAGGATAACCTTACTTTTTCCATCCAAATTCACATTTGGCGATCTCTTCATCTTGTTTCAGAACCTTAGGATTTAGGATTTTCAGATTTCAGGCTGCCTGATTCAGGTCTATAATTGAACAATCCCTTTAAAAATCCTAACAATGAAAACTATATCAGTAAATGATATGGCTGGTTTTGATGCATCAAAATTTGCCATTAGTGAAGTGTTACTTGACAAAAGTCTAAAAGCTGAACGGGAGTTTTTGCTCAGACGAGCGATCCTTCTTCACTACTTAGAGCATGACACAGCAAAAATCAATTTCAAAGATGACCACGACGAAATCTTGGAAGTGGAGTGCTCCGTGATTGCTGTTACGGATCTGCATGTCATTCTGAAGTCAGGATTATTCCTGCCTATCCATGCCGTAGTATCGATTGAGTTGGCATGATAAAACTGAATTCCAAAAAAGCCCCATCTGACCTTGTTAGTGGGGCTTTTTAGTTTGTTTTGGAAACCAGTCGCTGTACGGACCATTCAATGTGTATCAAAGCACAAATCACAATTATTTCCATGCTGAAGTATATTATTCCTATGACGGGAAGTAGCGGGAAAAAATTAACCAGAAGGCTAAAGGTAAGAAGGCAATAACAAGAGTTAGCGATACTAATCAACCTGATGTGGACTGCGTAGTTTTTTTTCAAAATTAAAAAACAAATCAAGGAATAAGAAAAAAGGCAAGATGATACTGCTGACAATGAAATCAGAATAAAGCGAGGCATGCCAATCCAATCAAGGAAAAACTCAGCAATGAGTAGCAGGAAAACCAGGGAAACCAATGCCCCCAAGGAATCCAGGCGGAAAAGTTTCCTTGGCTCTCTTGCCAATTTTCGAATGAATTCTTTATTCATTAATAAGTTTAGAAGCTGGATTTAGGAAAGGCGCTTTGAGGGGTTGCGAACGTACTTTAAAGAGGGTCAATAGCAAAATGAAAATCAGGGAAAGTCCAAGTGTACCCAAACCGATATTCAGCCGATGAGCCAGACTTTGCTGCCATAAAACTATTTGCAAACCATGCCGCAGGAATACCCAAAATAATGGGAAATCACGACGAGCTTGATAAATTCCATCGATAACTTTAGCACGATACTGCCGACAGAAGCGCCTAAGGTTTTTCGAATCGCCACTTCTTTAGCTTTTACCTCTGCAGTATAGGTTGTCATTCCCAATAGATCCCGTCAGGAAATGGTGATGGCTAGAAAGGCAACAAGTGTGACTACTTTTCCCCGAATCCCAAAAAACACATTGTACATCTCATTCATCTAGACTTCGAAAAACTCTCACTTGAAGCAAGCAAGGCTTGGTACGGTCCAAAAATCTAACTGTCGTTTGCTGCTTTTTTTTGCAAATATTTCCTTCTTGTTATCAGGACTCGATATTTGAAATCATCGAAAAACAACCCAAAAAGCAATAACAAGACAGCAATTACCAGAGTGTTCATCCTATAATCAAGTTCTACGTAACAGAATCCACCGGCTAATCCTCCGATAAAAAATGAAGATATTATCACCAATCGAAGTTTGATGTTGGCCTTGATTTTTTCTCGATGTAGGCGATATTTTGGAAAGAAAAGCTGTGAAAGTTCAATCCCCAAGTCGGTAAAAAGTCCTGTTAGGTGTGTGGTACGAACGACGGCGTTTGAAATTTTGGTTACATAGGAATTTTGCAACCCCATCGCGAACAGGAGTAAGCAGGCCACCGTATTGGGGAATTCTAATTCAGATTGGTAGCATAGCACTACCACCGATATTAAAAAAGCGCATTCCAATAAGGTTGGTATTACATACACATTCAGACGCCTGTTTTCATGAAAGCGCTCTATCAGAAAACTGGACATGAATGAACCAAGGAAGAATGAAAGGATGTAGGCGAAATAAGTTACTCCCTTTAGGAATTCCGTATTTGCTACATCATTGATGAACAAGGCGAAATGCCCCGTTACGTTTGTAGTCAGCTGATGGATAGCCAAAAATCCGCAAACATTGACAATACCTGCGACTAAAGACAAGATAGCAGCCAGCTGAAGATTATGCATTAATGTTCTGCTTTTGCCTTGATGTCTAAACATTTCGTGGGGATTTGAGCGGCATCGCGATGGGATACCGCATCCCTGTAAATTTAACGCTTTCGTCCGGTTTTGTGACGCATGCTTTTCTTCCGAAAGCTTATCTCTTTATGAACATGAGGGTTTCAATTCTTTTGAGATAAGCTAAGGATACGCGTCTATCTGATTTGGGCATTTTAATCCATATGTTTAGCTAAACAATTTTTGCTTTACGAGATATGAAACGAAGAGAATTTGTCCATTTCGGCACGTTAGGTCTTTGTGCGGTTCCTATGTTAACTTCGATGGCTTTTCGCAGGACCGCAAAAGCCGAAAGCAAGCCCGACTGGCTGCTTCGCTTAATCAAAGTCAATGACACTCAGCTGGATCGGCTGAGCGAATATCGGGTTTCTGATGCTAATAGTCCAGCCTACGGCGGCTACCTCGATGGGGCCGAAATCCCCAATGCACATTCAACCGTCGCATATATCCGCGCGGCGGGCAGTGCCCTGGCGAGTCCTGAGAGCCACCATTACCGCTCTGAAGTAGTAGCCAAAGAACTCGAAGAGGCAATACATTATCTTCTGAAAATCCAGCATTCCGACGGTACCATCGACCTGCTTTCGACCAATTTTCACTCCACGCCCGACACGGGTTTCATAGTCAAATGGCTGGTGCCTGTGTACATCATTGTCCTACGGGAAGTCGGTGCCCGGTATTCCAGTCAGCTGGAGCTCCTAAAAACCTTTTTGCAACGAGCCGGTGAATGCCTGATCGTAGGTGGTATCCATACTCCCAACCACCGCTGGGTGGTATCGGCGGGATTGACGAAGCTGAACGAACTATGGCCCGATCCGCGCTACTTGGCCCGCATCAACGAATGGCTGGGAGAAAACATTGACATGGATCCCGACGGACAGTACGACGAGAAGAGTACCCTTATCTATTCGCCCCTCACCGATCGGGTGCTTATTACCATCGCCAATGGAGCGGACAAGCCGGAACTGTATGAGTACGTGCGAAGAAATCTGATGATGACCACCTACTATATCCATCCTAACGGTGAGGTAGCCACTGACGCTTCGGGTCGGCAGGATAAAGCCGCCATAGGAACCATGGAAGGCTATTATTACCCCTACCGTTTTATGGCCTTGCAGGATCAGAATGGTGTTTTTTCCGCTATATGTCAAAAAATCGAGGCTACTGTACTAGAAAAATCTGCTTCCCAATTACCTTATTTTTTAGAAGACACCTCTCTTTGGCGAGAGCTTCCCCAGTCGACGGCATTGCCTACAAGTTACGCAAAGGCCTTTCCGTACTCGGGTCTGGTGCGCATCCGGCGGGGGAATTTGGATGCTACCGTCATTTCCCAAAATCCCACTTTTCTAAGTTTTCATAGCGGCAATGCTGTGTTGCAGGGCCTACGCTTTTCCTCTTCCTTTTTCGGAAAAGGACAATTTCAGGGAGCCGAGATTCGGCAGGAGGACAAGGACTACGTCATGGAGCAAAAGCTCGCTGGGCCCTATTACCAACCGTACCCCAAAGATTCCATCGATCCGGATGGAGATTGGAATAAGATGCCGCAAAGCGGTCGGACAAAAAGCGAAACACAGCACCTCGTTTCGACTGTTCGAATTCGGGAAAAAGGCGTCGGAGTAGAATGCGACATCGAAATCACCGGTACCGATGGTGTTCCGGTATCGGTGGAGCTTATTTTCCGGGAAGGTGGGGAGTTCAAAAACGTCATGCCACTAGCGGCTGAAAACAATGCCTACCTCCTCAATACAGCTGAAATGGCAACTTATACACTAAAAGGCGACAAGCTGAGCTTTGGACCCGGACTGGCCGAGCACAAGGGTGTCCTCTTACGCGGAGCTTTGCCTCGCATGTCTGCGCCTACGGTCTACCTGACAGGTTTTACGCCTTTTAAACATACCATTCGAGTTTCCTGATGGTGATGAAAGCAGCGGAAAGTTTTTCGGAAGGCTCAGGGGGTACTTTATCGCTTCGTTTGTTTTTCAGCATTTCAAAGGGTCGGTGCCGTGAAAAAGATCTCGACTGCACCGAATAGAATCAAGAGTTAGAACGTTGATATTCAGGAACCAGACTTTGGTTCTGGTTGGTAGGGTTTTAGAATCTTTAGGTATGTTCCTCAAAATTTCAAAGACAACTCTCTAAAGATTTTTTGATGCAATACGACCTTTATAACCCAAGAAAATCAGCGCAATGATACACCTTAGGCAAGCCACAATCGGAGACCTCGAACTGCTGCGTTATTGGGATACAAAACAGCACGTGATTGACTGTGATCCTGATGACGATTGGAAGTGGGAGCGGGAACTCGGTCGAAACCCGATATGGCGGGAGCAATTGATTGCTGATTTGGACGGTACACCTATTGGTTTCATTCAGATTATCGGTCCATATCAGGAGGAGACACGCTATTGGGGTAATGTTGAAAGGAATAAAAGAGCGGTTGACATCTGGATTGGAGAGGTAGAAAACCTGAACAAGGGCTATGGGACAGCGATGATGAATATGGCTATTGCAAGATGCTTTGAAGATCCAAAAGTAACCGGGATACTGATTGATCCTCTGAAAACCAATGTTAACGCGCATAGATTCTATGAGAGACTTGGCTTTGAATTTTTGGAAGAGCGGGATTTTTATGGCACGATGTGTCTTGTATATGAATTAAATAGAAGACCTGCGCAGCGGAACTAGGAAGTTGTTGCTTGCACAGGTTGGCCGCCGTCACGAGAATATTGAAACTGACGCCTGCCTCGGTATTCCGCCCTTTTTTGAAAGCGTAGTTACTCATCTCCCGACGATAAAATGTAAATTTAGTGTACACCAATTTTGAAGCCATGACCAAGGTCAAAGTATTGAGTTATACCATTTCTCTAGATGGATATGGAGCTGGGCCGGAGCAAAGCCTGGAAAAGCCCATGGGGCTGGGAGCGGAGCATCTCCATGATTGGCTGCGTGAGACCAAGGTTTTTGGCAAGATGGTAGGGCAGGAGCTAGGCTCGGAGGGATTTGACAATGACTTCGTCGAAAAGGGCTTTGAAAATCTTGGCGCCTGGATCATGGGCCGCAATATGTTTGGGCCGATCCGTGGAGACTGGCCAAATGGCGAATGGAAAGGCTGGTGGGGCCCCAATCCGCCCTATCATGTCCCGGTGTTTGTGTTGACCCATTTTGAAAGAGAGCCTTTGACGATGAAGGGCGGGACGACCTTTTACTTTGTCACCCAGGGAATAGAGGCCGCGTTGGAGCAAGCCAAAAAAGCCGCGAATGGGAGGGATATCCGGATCGGAGGAGGGGCTGACACGGTCCGCCAGTTCCTGAAAGCAGGCTATATCGACGAACTGCATCTTGCCGTGTCACCGGTCTTTCTCGGTTCGGGGGAGCATTTGTTTGCCGGCATTGACATGGTGAGTCTGGGGTACAAAACCGTGCAAAGGACGGAAGGCGAACTTGCGACTCATTTGGTGATCACGAAGGGGTAGCGAGTCTGCGAGACCAAAGAATTGACCTCAAATAAGGTAAGGTTTGTTACCGAGATTAAACCCTAGCCACAGTTTGATGAACTATCCCTCCTTCCCTCTTAAATTAGTCCTTCAACAAATCCCAATCTACGACTTCAATGCACCGACGACCCTTTTCCCAGCTTACCTCACTGTTCTTCACCTTCTGTTTTTTTTGCGGCTTGACGGTCTGCGGGCAGGAGACCGGCACTCGTCGTTCAGCGGCAGCCGAACCAGCAAGTTCGCCGATTTCTGAGGAGAAATTTGTCACGATCAACGGCATCGAGCAATGGGTGACGATCAGGGGAAATCCCGGTAAACCTGTCATCTTGTTTCTTCATGGAGGGCCGGGCAGCGTGATGAGCCCGTATGCGGATAATCTCTACAAAGCCTGGGAAACCGATTTTCTGATCGTCCAGTGGGATCAGCGAGGAGCAGGCAGAACCTATGGCCGCAATGCGCCGGAGGAACTGACCCCGGAGTTTTTGCAAGCGAACCCATTGACTTTGACCCAGATGGCGGACGACGGAATTGCTCTCTCCGAGTTTTTGATTGAACATTTGGGGAAAGAAAAGATCATCCTCTTTGGCACTTCCTGGGGATCAGCTTTGGGCGTAGCCATCGCCACCAAACGCCCTGACTTGTTCTACGCCTACGTCGGACATTCACAGATCGTTAATCCATCGAGCGACGAAGGCCTCTACAAGAAAGTCCAACAACTGGCAACAGCCGCAAATGACACGACATCCCTCGACAGACTAAATGAGATCGGCGCACCTCCCTACGACCGGGCGAGGACGGTAGGACAGCTGTGGAGAATCGTGAAAAAGTACGAAAGCCAAAACTCCCAACCAGCGCCTGAGTCCTGGTTTGTGCCTTCTTCCGACTACGCAAATGCAAAAGACGATCAACACCGAAGCGATGGAGACGATTATTCGTATGTCAACTTTGTAGGGGACAAAGTCTTGGGTGTCGCGGCGATGCGGGCTTCGATCAATTTCTTGGAAACCAGCCTTGACTTCAAAATACCGGTCTATCTTATCCAAGGCGAGGAAGATATCTTGACTCCAAAGGAATCCACCCGATTGTTTTTCGAACAGTTGAAATCACCTGCGAAGGACTATGTATTGTTGCCAAATACTGCCCACGGATTCAATCAAGTAGTGATCGACTCACAGTACGCGATTTTCATGAGTATCAGAGTCGATTAGATAGGAGACCACAGACCATATCCGGGGTTAACCTTTGACGTTGGCGTTCATATAAAATGACTACAAAACGACAGACATATCAAGAAAAAGCTGAACAGCTTGCTAAAACAATCGACATTGCTGAAAAAGTCATTGTTGGCTCAAAATCATTAGACGAGAAGACCAGAACCCATTTCTTCAATTGGGGACGAGAAATTAAAAATATGGCTCTCAACCCTGAACCTCAATTTAAGAAAGTAGCCAGTCTTAAATATCTAGAGAATGACTTCTTAATTTATTGGAATGAAGCGGATGGCGAAGACATTGAAAAATTTTGGACTGAAGTATATAAGAACAAAATTGACTTTGAGAGAAAAGATACGATTCAAGCAGTATTAAAAAGAAAGAAAATTAAAGACATTCACGAGTACGACAGCGTAATTGACAATATTGTTGTCGCTGAACAAATCGGACGGATTGACAAAGAACAAGTAAAGGGGTTAAATAAAATGATTGGAGAGTTTGAGCAACGACAAACAAAAAAGGGAAAATAAAAACACGACACGCCAACATCACCTATACTGCATACGTAGCATGGCCTAAACGTTATAGTGCATTTTAGGACGACACAAGTTTTTTTATTTATCTCCGCATGGTTTGGGGACACACAAGTATATTATGACACAGACTTTTTTGAAGGACACGGAGATTTTTGTGGCTTGTATTTTGAATCTGTAGACAAGGAATAGAAATAAAAACAAGTGGACATTTATTCTAAGTTTGATTCCATCCCCCAATAACTCTACTAAAATGACTCCTAAAATCACCCTGACGGTATTCCTGCTTTTTTTATTCGTGCTTGAATCGAATGCGCAAGATCTGAGAACCGAGTTTTTTCCGAAAGCCGAACGGCGCCCAAATGAGCTTCCCGACAAGGAAAATACCTGGGTTTTCGTATTGGCAGGTCAGTCAAATATGGCGGGACGTGGGCAGGTTGAAGCGATAGATACGATACCCAATCCCCGAATTTTGACAATCAACAAAGCCGGAGACTTGCTGATAGCAAAGGAACCTCTTCACTTTTATGAGCCGATATTGACGGGTTTGGACTGTGGACTTTCCTTTGGCAAGGAGTTGCTGAATCATGTTCCCGACAGCATTTCAATTGTGCTGATTCCCACAGCAGTTGGTGGCAGCGCAATCGGTCAATGGATCAACGATTCGACTTATCGGGATGTGACGCTCCTCTCCAATTTTAGGGAGAAGCTCGAAATCGGAAAACAGTTCGGCCAAATTAAGGGGATACTTTGGCATCAAGGGGAAACAGATGCTGCGAAAGCCGAAACGATTGAAATCCATGTCGAGCAACTTCGGACCTTGTTCGGAGAATTTAGATCCGCCGCTGGCAATCCAAACCTGCCGATTTTGCTGGGCGAATTGGGCTCGTTTTCAAAGACCAAAAAAAGTTGGCGCGCAATAAATTTTAAAATAAGACGCTATGTCAAGTCCGACCCCAATGCCTATTTGATACGCACGGGAGATTTGAACCATAAGGGCGATAGCGTTCATTTTGATTCGGATGGGCAACGGGAAATGGGGAAGCGATTTGGAGAAAAATTTATCGATATCGAAGCAAAGTCCGCTCCTAGCCACCAATGATAGGTCAATCAACAAGGACGGATTAAATGCCACAGATGCACAGATTTACGCTGCATCTATAGCATTAATTCCCAGGCCTGACACTTCAAATCAACTTTAATACGATCTTGGCACTCGTTTTAAGTCATACGCTCGCTACAACTATTTTTCCTCCCCATTCCGACACCCCATGATCCAAGCCTATTTCCGTGAATTCGATGTGTTTAGCGAAGAGGAGATTGCCACTTTCATCCAGCTCTTTGAGCGAAAAACGGTAAGCAAAAACGAGTTTTTTGTCAGGGAAGGGGAGCGGTGCAGCGAGATCGCGTTAATCGTGTCGGGGATTTTTCGCTCCTTTTACTCCTCAGACAAGGGTGATGACATCACCTATTGCTTCAGATTTCCCAATGACCTGATGGCTTCCTATTCTTCGTTTATCACGGGAAATCCGAGTTTGGAGACGATGCAGGCACTTTCTCAGTCAGAGCTTTTTGTCATCAAGAAGGAGAAGATCGAAAAACTGTTTAGCCAAAATCACAGCTGGACGAAGTTTCTCAAAATCATCGCAGAGCAGCAATACCTGGAGTTGGAGAAGCGCATCTTTCAACTCCAGAAAGACAGCGCCGCCCAGCGCTACAAAGCACTGCTGGAGCACCAGCCTGAATACGTTCAATTGCTTCCTCTGCAATATCTGGCGTCGTATCTCGGCATCACCCAGCGGCATCTGAGCAGAATCCGAAGGGAAATTTCCTTTTAGACATTTGTCCGGTAGTCCCGCAGTCGGCATCTCTATTTTCGCAGCACAACAAGCGAACAGATGTCTAAGAAAATCCTCATCATCAACGGACATCCCAACCGGGATTCCTTCAACTTTGGAATTGCAAGAGCCTACAAGGCCGGAGCAGCGCAGTCCGGGGCTGAAATCAAAGAGCTTACGATTGCGGACTTGGATTTCAACCCCAACCTGCAATTTGGCTTTCAGAAGCGAACCGAACTGGAGCCGGACTTGCTCCGCGCCTGGGAGGCAATCCAGTGGGCAGAGCATTTGGTGTGGGTTCATCCCGTGTGGTGGGGAGGTTTGCCGGCGATTACGAAGGGTTTCATCGATCGGCTGTTCCTGCCCGGATTTGCGTTTCGGTATCGGGAGAAGTCGATTTTTTGGGACAAACTTCTGAAAGGTAAATCCGCACGGATCATCACGACCCTAGACCAGCCTGGCTGGATTTACAGACTCATGTTTGGTCGACCCAGTGTGAATCAGCTCAAGAAATCGACCTTGGAATTTTGTGGGGTAAGTCCCGTCAAAGTGTCCTATATAGGGATCGTGAAGACATCTGACGAAAAAATGCGTGACAGTTGGCTGGGCAAGATGGAGAAGCTGGGACGGGGGCAGCGGTAGGACAGTATTCAGTGGCAGTGATCAGTCTTGGAACCTTTGGCGTCTTACAGAACCTCGGAGATTTTCTTGAGTAAATTTCAGCAAACATTGCAATGATTCATTCCAGAAAACAATTCGATATTTTTAAACCCATGAATGAATCCATCAGTCAAAAAATCATAGCCGTCTGCGACGAGAAGATCGAAAAGAAAGGCGAAAACGTCGGTCTTTCGTTTTATGCCTTTTTCTCCAATAAAAATGACAACCCAGAACTGCTGATGGAGGTAGCGGAGTGGTGGATCATGACCCACAAGCTGGATCACTTCGAGAAGGCCGTCAAGATCCGGGAGATGGTGAAAAGTGGCTTGTGAGCAGCGCGAAGTTATATTGCCTGAATTCGAATTGATTGTGCTTAAACTCCGACATACAACGATTTATTGGAAGGGAAAAGCCGTAAGGGGTAGTAAAAGAGAATGCGATTACACCTCGACAAGCTCGGTGCCCGAGAAAAATCTGACTCCATCCAAATCCAGGATTCGGTGCTCGAGCTTGTCGAGACCAATTCATAAAAGAGGGGACTAAAAGTATTAAAAATAAAACTAAGCCGATTAAAACCATGATCTACTTAACCCAACTCATCTACATCAACGAAGGACAGGAAGCTGTATTTAATCAGTTTGAGGACGTTGCCATCCCGACCATTTTAAAATATAAGGGGCGGCTTGTGCTGCGAATCCGACCGACAGGGGACACGTTCGTCGAATCCAATATCGAGCGGCCCTATGAAGTTCATTTGGTGGAATTTGAATCCGAAGACGATTTTCGGGATTTCTTGAACGACGAGGATCGAAAGCGATTTTTGCATCTCAAGGAACAATCCATACGAGCAGTGGTGCTGATCAAAGGGACTCAGCTTTGAGCTAAAAAGACTATTTTCAACCCGACTTATCCTTCACATTTCTATGCGTCTTTTAGCGATTTTATTCTTTTTGTGTCCCATTTTTGGTTTTGGCCAAACTGTCTGTTCCCTCGAAAGCCGGGAGCGGCTCGATGCTACTTTGGCAGAGCTGTCGCAAAAGGATCTTTCCGACAAATCCGTACAAGACTTGGTAGTGGAAATCGGCAGAGGCTTCATCGGTACTCCCTACGTCGAAAAAACCCTGGAGCTGCCTGGCGAGGAAAAGCTGGTGATCAACCTGACCGGTTTGGACTGCACGACTTATTTGGAAACCGTTGTGACATTGGCGCGGATTGCGAAAGACGGGGAACTGACTTTTGCAGCTTACGAAAAGGAACTCGAAAAGCTTCGCTATCAGGGCGGCGTCCGAAAAGACTATTCTTCACGCCTGCATTATTTTTCTGATTGGATTTTTCAAAACCAGGAGAAAGGAATCCTCAAAGACATTACGCGCGAAATCGGCGGAACAAGCTATCCCAATGCCCCGACTTTCATGTCGGAAAACCCGAAGTTTTACGCACAGTTGAGCAACCCGGATTTTGTCAAAGCCATCCAAGCTGACGAAGCTGCGATTGCTAAACGAACCTACTATTTCATCCCCAAAGCTGAAATCCAACAACACGAGCAAAAGATCCAATCGGGCGATTTGATCGCCATCACGACGACGATGAAGAATATGGATATTGTCCATGTGGGATTTGCCGTGGAGCAGGGAGGAAGGATTCATTTGATGCATGCGAGTACCGGTTCGATGAAAGTGGAGATCTCCGAAAAACCGCTCAGCGACTACCTGGCCGGCAATAAATCCCAATCGGGAATTATGGTTTGCAGCTTGGTGGATTAATTCCAGTGGTTAGTCTCGGTAAGCTTCAGACCTATAATTCTCAGGGTGGCGAGCGGGATTTTTCGGGTGAATCATGTTTCACTCAACATAATGTGGCTAAAGAAAAATGAAAGTAACCATTACCTCCATCGAGCTGAAAGGCCCCTTCAAGTTTTTTGCATTGTCTGCGAAAGCCCTAAAAATTCTTAAACAATTGAAGGCAACAAACTGCAAGGGGTTTCGGAAAAAGGGCTTTTGGACGACTCATTACACGATGGCGCTTTGGGAAAACGAAGCTGACCTGAAGTCCTTTGCGCAAAGCGGGGCACACTTGGAGGCGATGAAGAAAACCAAAGAAATAGCGAAAGAAGTCCGGACCTACACCTATGAATCTCAAAAATTGCCTTCCTGGGAAGAAGCCATCAGGCTTTTGGAAAAAGGCAAGGTGTATAGTTTCTAGGCAGGCAGTTAAAAAGTTGTTTTAGAATGCAGACGCACAATTTCAAACCCATGGAAAAATTAGCGAAACGATTGGAATCCCTTGTTGAACGAGGAATTTCCTACGTCCAGCCTTCAGATCAACTTGCGCTAAGCCAAAAAACTTCACCTAATAAATGGTCGAAGAAGGAAATCCTTGGACACCTGATCGACTCAGGAATCAACAACCTCCAGCGGTTTAATGAGATCCAATTCGCTACCAAACCCTATCCGATACGACCCTATGACCAAGATCAATTGGTGCGAGCAAATTACTATCAAGAAGCTTCTGTGGACGAATTGTGTGGTTTTTGGAAGGCAATCAATCTCCGAATCCAACAAGTAATCCTCCGTCAAACTGAGCTTACGTTGGCTTACCCGATTCTCTTGGGAAGCGGTGAAACCAAAGATTTGGCCTTTTTGATCCGAGACTATGTGGATCACCTGGAGCATCACCTCAATCAGATTTTAGATCCTTTCTATCCCGCTGATCCCCACTTGCCGATTCCCCAGTTACTCGCCTAGCTTCATCGATTTTTTACTCGAGAGGCCAAGAGAAAAAGAATTTTCGTTCTAATATTAAACTTGAAATAACGACCGAACCCTATACTTCCACCTACCCATGAAGATTACAAAGCTATCTGCACTTTTAATCCTTTTTGTTTTTGGCGGTTCACTGACTTTGCTCGCCCAGGTCAAGCCGATTTTTGAAAATGGAGAAGCTCAGATCGTACCGGAACTGAAAGATACTGCCAATTGGATCAGACACGATCTTTGGGTGGAAACTGAATTTGATACCGATGGAGATGGTAAAAAGGATCGGATGCATGTCGACGTGACACGACCCAAGCAAACCGAAACCGAAGGATTGAAACTTCCTGTGATCTATGCGAGCAGTCCTTATTACGCCGGAACGGCTGGAAATGCACCGATTTTTTGGGATGTGAAACATGAATTGGGCGCTGCTGAAAAGCCCCGAAACCAAGTCGAAGTCGTTCGCCGAGGCAAGCGCCCCATCATCTCCAATGACGAAATCATGACCTGGGTTCCGCGTGGCTACATCGTCGTTCACTCTTCTTCGCCCGGCACCGGACTTTCCCAGGGTTCGCCCACTGTCGGCGGCGACAATGAGTCTTTGGCCCCCAAAGCAGTCATCGAATGGCTGACCGGAAAGGACAACGGTTACACGACACCGGACGGAAATGAGAAAGTAAAGGCCTTCTGGTCAACTGGCAAGGTCGGTATGACCGGAACTTCCTACAATGGCACGCTCCCGCTTGCCGCCGCAACCACGGGTGTGGAGGGACTGGAGGCAATCATTCCCATCGCTCCCAATACTTCCTACTATCATTATTACCGATCCAATGGCCTCGTTCGCTCACCAGGCGGATACCTGGGCGAGGACATCGATGTGCTGTATGATTTCATCCACAGCGGCGATGAGTCCAAGCGTCCCTACAACAATAAAACCGTCCGCGATACCGAAATGGCGCAAGGCATGGATCGCGCCACCGGCGACTACAACGACTTCTGGGCAGGCCGAGACTACCTCAACGACATGGGGCCGATGAAGGCGGCTTTGCTCATGTCACACGGATTCAACGACTGGAATGTGATGCCCGAGCACAGTTACCGCATCTACGAAGCAGCTCGCGCCAAAGGCATCCCATCGATGATCTACTACCACCAAAACGGACACGGTGGACCTCCGCCGCTTGCGATGATGAACCGATGGTTTACGCGCTACCTGCATGGAGTGGAAAATGGCGTCGAAAAAGATCCTAGAGCCTATATTGTCCGTGAGCAAGATGACAGATCCAAGCCAACTGCCTACGCCGATTTCCCGAATCCCCAGGCTTCCGATGTGAGTTTCTTCCTGAAAGGTGGAGCTCCCGCTGCGGGGTCGTTGGGCTTGGAGAAGTCAAATTCAGGTGTAAAGGAGACTTTGGTAGACAACTACTCCTTTTCAGGTTCATCACTTGCCCAAGCCGACTATACAGAGCATCGACTGATTTACCTCAGCCCTGTGCTCAAAGAGTCAGTCCATATCTCCGGTACTGCCAAAATCACCGTTAAGCTTGCTTCTAACAAGCCTGCGGCAAACCTTTCGGTCTGGTTGGTTTCCCTGCCATGGACCGAGGGTCGGAATGCCAAGATCACCGACAACATCATCACACGAGGTTGGGCCGATCCAAAGAATCACGCGGATATCCGCAAGGAAGAACCGATGGTGCCGGGTAAGTTTTACGAAGTGAGTTTTGACCTGCAACCGGACGATCAGATCATTCCCGCAGGACAACAGATCGGCCTGATGATCTTCTCCTCCGACTCAGAGTTTACCATCCTGCCAAAGCCGGGAACTGAGCTGACTGTCGATCTCGATGGGACGGTGCTGACTCTTCCTGTGGTGGGAGGGAAAGCGGCGGTTGAGAAGGCGGTGAAATGAGGAATGTCGGATGTCCGATGAGGGATGAGCGGTGCAACACGGATAACCTTCGCGGGAACTCAGGCCATTCCTGTCTTTGGAAGGCTGCTCATGGCCGTCCAGAAAAACGATTGAGTACCACTCCGAGGTTCTCCTCAGTTTAGGTAACTGAAAACTGAGACTGATCACTGTAACCTTTATGATATGAACATGTAGCACCGGACCGACTTCGACTCCGCTCAGTCTGAGATATCCCACAGGACATCGGTCACCTGACATCGGTCACCCGACATCCTACTTTCCCCCACTCTAGCAAGACTTTCGAAAAAATATCGAAGGCCGCATAGGGGTAAGAAGCTTTTGAGTTGTCTTATTCCAAAAAGAAACCAAAATCTTATCTTGCAGCAAAAGCAGTTACTTTTCCATGCAGGCAACGGATCCAGAGGTTTTTTCAGCAATACAATCGGGCCAAATCCCTGCCTTTGAGATGTTGTTCAAAACCTTTTACCAGCCGCTATGTCGCTATGCGACCAGCTTCCTCAAGGACCCTGACGGAGCAGAAGAGATCGTGCAGGCTGCATTCATCGGATTCTGGGAAAAGCGAGAAACCATCTCCATCGACACATCGGTCAAATCCTACCTCTACCGGGCAGTGAGAAATTCCTGTCTGAACGAGCTGAAACATGAGCAGGTGAAGCAAAAATACATTGCCGGGGAAGTGGCTATGGGAGAAAAAACGTCCGATTCGGCTGATCATCTGGCCATCCATGTGGAGCTGGAGGACAAGATCAAGGCGGCAATCCAGACCCTGCCCGAGCAGTGCAGGCTGATCTTCACGATGAGTCGATTTGAGGAGCTGAAGTATCAGGAGATCGCCGATCAGCTCAATCTGTCGGTGAAAACAGTAGAAAACCAAATGGGCAAAGCGCTGAAAATCATGCGCACCCAATTGAAAGAGTACCTGCCTTTGTTGGCGATTTTGATGAGCAATTTGTTGGATTCATGAAGTGGGAAGAGGAATATATCGAAGACCTGATCGGCAAATTCATCGTCGGTGAAGCCTCGGAGCAGGAAAGCCGGGACTTGCGGGAATGGTGTGCCCTCTCGCCTGACAACCAAAAATACCTCGACGACTCACTTTATATTTTTGAGCAAGCCCAGCTTCCAGACGAGCGGAGTTTCGACACGGAGGCAGCCTGGGAAAAGGTAAAAGAGCAGATCAGCACAAAGAAAGCCGTGCACAGGACTTTGATGCCGCTTTGGAAAGTGGCCGCAGGATTGGTTCTCTTGGCAGCGGTATCCTATCTCTTTTATTGGAACCTGGCTCCCGGGGATGAGTTTGTCTACCTGAGCGAAAACACGGTTCAAACCCAGACACTGCCCGATCAGACAGAGATCTCAATGAACAAGGCCTCTGAAATCAAGGTGGATTACAATGCCCGGAAGAAAACCGGAACCATTCAACTCAAGGGGGAAGCTACCATCAGCATCGGCAAGGAAAAAGAAGTTCAATGGACGGTAGAGGCGGAAAATCTTCTGATCCGGGATATCGGGACGGTATTTCATGTGAAAGCCTATCCTGACGGCAAGCAGGTGGAAGTCTCGGTACTGGAGGGCGCTGTGCAGTTTTACAGCAAAACCGAAGAGGGCATCCTGCTTCAGGCCGGAGAAAAAGGCATCTACGACAAGGCGTCCGGCAGCTACAACAAGACCGTCGCAGACACCAATGTGGTGGCCTTCAAAACCCGTTCTTTCCAGTTTGCCGAAGAAACGCTCCAGGCGGTAGTGGACCGAATCAGCGATGTTTATGACCGAAAAATCAACCTTTTGGGTGGTATCGAAACCTGCAAGATTACCGTTGAATTCGACAACGAAGAGCTGGAAACCATTCTGACTATCCTCTCGGAAACCATGGGACTGGAGATCAACGAAAGCGGAGACGAAATCACCCTGAGCGGTGAAGGCTGTTCTTAATCAGAGCACATTGCATAATGAATAGACTGTTACTTTTTTTCGCCGTATTTTTTTTGATGATAGGAAAAGGGCAAAGCCAAACCATTCCTGTCTTGGAGCGAAAGGTCACGATCAATGCCCAAGATGAGCGCATAGATCAGTTTCTCAAGCGGCTTTCTCAGGAGGCAGGCTGTGTATTTTCCTACAGCCCATCCGCCATCGATGTCAGTCGGGAAGTGTCCGGGGATTTTCCCGATCGATCCCTTCGGGAAATATTGGAAGTCGTATTTGAAGGGGAAGTGCAGCTCAAGCAAAAGGGCGTCTATGTGATCCTGACACCCAAGCCCAGCTCGGGCAAAGAGGTCGTGGTCAGCGGCTATGTGGTAGATGAAAGCGGAAAAGGGATCCGGGACGCGACCGTCTATGACCCCATCACGCTGAAGTCCTCTACCACGGATGAGTACGGTTATTTCCAGTTTGAAGTGAAAAATCCGGCAGCCGAAAACTTTGAGTTGATCGTCAACAAGAAGGATTTTTCCGACACATTAGTTTTGGACAATTCTGGTAATTCTTTCCAAAAAATCCTGCTCAAGACCGAAGGAGTGGGCAAGAGCATTGCCGAACCTATGAAGAACTTCTGGGTTTGGACCAAAAACTCCGTGGGCTTCACCAACCTCGAAAACGTAACAGGCGACATCCACCGGGGCTTCCAGTTTTCCGTAGTGCCCTTTGTCGGCACCAACCGGAAGATTTCTGGCAGCGTCATCAACGATTATTCCCTCAACCTTTTGGGAGGCTTTTCGGGAGGAACGACCAAGGCGGAACTCGGCGGACTTTTCAACATTACCAAAGGCGACGCAGGTGTGGTACAGATCGCAGGACTGTTTAACCAAGTCGGCGGGCAAGTTCGAGGTCTTCAACTAGCCGGCTTGGTCAATTCCGCGATGGATTCGGTCAAGGCCGCCCAGATCGGAGGATTGGTCAATTTCTCCACCGGCAATGTTCGTGGATTCCAACTCGCGGGCCTGATGAACATTAATACCAAAAACCTCCAGGGAACCCAAATCGCAGGCTTGGTCAATTACAACCATCGCGATATCTCCGGCGCACAGATTGCTGGAATCTTGAACATCGGCAGAAACGTCATCGGTTCGCAGGTAGGTCTATTAAACTACTCGGACAGCACCAGCGGAGCTCCTGTGGGTCTGATCAGTTTTGTCCGCAAAGGCTATCACAAAGTGGAGATAGGCGCTGATGAGATTTTCCCAACCAATATTGCGTTGCGTACTGGCACAAGGGCCTTTTACAATATTATTTTCGCAGGCGTTCGTCCCGAGCAGGCGGATTCCACTACCTGGGCATTTGGCTACGGGATAGGTTTCTCTCCGAGATTGGGTAGAAAAACCTTTTTGAATATTGAATTCACTTCCGAACAGATGAACAAGGGCAACGTTGTCGCAATGAATCTGATCAACCGGGCTTACCTGGGGTTTGATTGGCAGATGGTGAAGGGCTTTGGGCTCTATGCTGGGCCAAGTATCAACTGGAGAGTTTATGACAGTTCGTATACGGATCATCCTGTGACTTTTTATTACGTACAGCCCAAGATCCTTTCAGAAAAATATCTTCCGATGGACGATATCGCAAGCCAGCTTTGGCTTGGATTTAGGGCAGGAGTGAGGTTTTTTTAGAAAGTGGTTGGGTGAAAAGGTGGGAAGGTTGTAAAGTTTCCCGAAAATCGTGGACCTAAAAAACGCTGTCATTGTATCCTTTGGAGTGTCAGACCGGCTAAAAAAGGATGAGGCTACTCCGTGTCCCTATTTTCCTGTTGATCCAGTTTTTCAATTTCTTTCTGCACCGCTGCGATCAATTGTTGCTCGGTCGGTAAATACAGCTGGTATTTGCTTGCGACGATGGATTTGTTGTTTTCAGGCAAGGTGATCTTTACGACTGCATCGTTTTTGTCAGCGCAGAGTAAGATTCCAATCGTGGGGTTTTCAAAGTCCTGCTTTTCGAAGCGGTCGTAATAATTGACATACATCTGCAGCTGCCCAATATCCTGGTGTGTGATTTTGGAAGTTTTTATTTCCATCAACACAAAACACTGCAACAGGCGATTGAAAAATACAAGGTCAATGGAAAACTCATCGCCTTCGATATGGATCCGCTTTTGCCGAGCTACAAACGAGAATCCATTGCCAATTTCCAACAAGAAATCCTGCAAATGGGTAATGATAGCTGCCTTCAAATCTTTTTCGTAATAAGCGGCTTCTCTTCTTAACCCCAGAAATTCCAAAACCATGGGGTCTTTGATGATTTCTTTGGCGTCACTGGGTAATTTTTCCTCTCGGGCTACAGCTAGTACTGCCTGGACGTCGTTGCTCATCAATAACCTTTCAAAGAGTTGGCTGTTGACTTGTCTTTCCAGTTGCCTTGCTGTCCAGTTGTTTTTGGCGGCTTCAGCGATGTAGAACTCCCTTTTGTTGGCATTGTCAATGCTCAAAAGCGTTTTGAAATGGGTCCAACTGAATTGTGTCCGCACTGCGGACACAATTGGGAATGTTCGATAGAATTTACGATACCAATTGAGCTGTCGATAAGAAAACCCACTCCCAAATTGAGGCTGCAAAGAACTTGACAGGGATTTGATCAGAAAATCTCCATACCCAGCCCGCTCTTTGCCATCTTGCTCTTCTTCAAAAATCACCTTGCCAATCTGCCAATACATCAACACCCGCTCGGTATCGACAGACCGAATAGCCCGCTCTCTTGCCGAGGCAATGATGCTTTGTATTTGATGGATTAGCTCTTTTTTTAGCTCCATAATTTCCAGACCTCCTGGGTATTTGCCTACGGCTTTGGACAGCTAACAAGTTCCTTTTTTTGAAGCAAAATCCCAAACCCTGCTTTCTCCCGTGTTTCGCTTCTCGTATCATATTTTTTTGAAAACGAATAGGGGTAGAGCTGCTTTCGCTTGTCTTAAGAGCGAAACTAAACCAGATCATGAATACGATTAGCAAAATCTTCGCAGCGATCCTCCTCTTTTCCCTACATGGACTTGAAGCTCAGGCTCGACAGACCGAATCGGACAGCCTGAACAAAAATGAGAAGCCACTGGTATTGCAAAAACCGGAACCTTTCCGGTTTGATCCCTTCGGCAAAGACCTGAGCGATACCAGCTCGACCAAATTCCAGTTTTCCTTTGTGCCCTATGTAGGCACAAATGGCATGTACTCCGGCAACATGGTCAATGACTACTCCATCAACTTGCTGGGTGGCTACTCCGCAGGTACAACCAAGCTGGAGATGGCAGGGCTGTTCAACATCAACCGAAGCGACATGACCGGAGTGCAGATGGCCGGTCTTTTCAACCAAGTCGGTGGAAAAGTCGATGGCGTGCAGCTGGCCGGCCTTTTCAATTCCAATCTCGATTCCGTAAAAGGAGTGCAGCTGGCTGGATTGGCCAACTTCACTACTGGAGTGGTGGATGGTGTGCAGGTCGCGGGGCTAATAAATTTTTCTCCCAAAAAAGTCGAGGGCGTGCAAGTTGCCGGGGTGGTAAACTTCGCTGCAGCGGATCTTAAAGGCACGCAGGTAGCCGGTCTTCTCAATTTTGCTACTTACCGGGTCAAAGGTTCGCAAATCGGCGCGGTAAACTTCGCCAACAAGATCGATGGCTTCCAGCTCGGCTTGATCAACTATTCCGACAGCACGAGTGGGATTCCTGTGGGATTTTTCAGTTTTGTTAGGTCCGGATACCATACCATCGAGCTAAGTGCCAACGAGGTCTTGCCCTTGAATATGGCATTTCGTACCGGCAAGCGTGAGTTTTACAATATCTTCTTTGCAGGTATTAGACCCGAATCGAATGATCAGGTCACTTGGTCTTTTGGCTATGGTTTGGGTACCTCACCAAGGTTGACCAAGAAGCTCTTTCTCAACGTGGAGGTTAGTTCTGAGCAACTCAGCCAAGGCGGAGTCCATGCGCTCAATCTGATCAACCGAGGGTATCTCGGGGCGGAGTTCCAGGCGAGCCGGAGATTTGCCATCTTCGCCGGTCCGACGGTCAACTTCCGGGTGTACGACAGTTCCTATGCCTTCCATCCCGAGCTGTTCACCTATACCGATACCAAAATCCATAACGATGTGTACTATCCCGAAGACTTGGGAAGTCAGTTTTGGTGGGGGTTTAAGGCAGGCTTCCGGTTTCTGTAAGAAAGTTTAACCACGAGTGCAGAGATATTCGTGCCGAGCTTTTGGAGAAGGCAGACAAGGGAAAGAAATAGATCTCTGCGTCTTAGCGCCTTCGCGAGCCAGATTCTCTCGCAGAGCCGCAAAAGCCGCAAAGAATCCGTTCTCTGGGCCATATTAGCGCACTCTATCTCCACGGTAAACCACGCGCGTAGCGCAGTAAGAGAATGTTCGTGCCCAGCTTCTGGAGAAGCAGGACAAGGGAAAGAAATAAATCTCTGCGTCTTAGCGCCTTCGCGAGCCAGATTCTCTCGCAGAGCCGCAAAAGCCGCAGAGAATCCGTTCTCTGGGCCATATTAGCGCACTCTATCTCCGCGGTAAACCACGCGCGTAGCGCAGTAAGAGAAAGTTCGTGCCCAGCTTCTGGAGAAGCTGGACAAGAGAAAGAAATAGATCTCTGCATCTTAGCGCCTTCGCGAGCCAGATTCTCTCGCAGAGCCGCAGAAGCCGCAAAGAATCCGTTCTCTGGGCCCTATTAGCGCACTCTGAATCTCCGTGGTAAATCACGCGTGTGACGCAGTAAGAGAAAGTTCCTGTCCAGCTTCTGGAGAAGCCGGACAAGGGAAAGAAATAGATCTCTGCGTCTTAGAGCCTTCGCGAGCCAGATTCTCTCGCAGAGCCGCAGAAGCCGCAAAGAATCCGTTCTCTGGGCCCTATTAGCGCACTCTGAATCTCCGTGGAAAATCACGCGTGTGACGCAGTAAGAGAAAGTTCCTGTCCAGCTTCTGGAGAAGCAGACAACAATAGGGAAGCAGGACAGCATTCAAACCCGCTTGATAAAAAAATCAAAAAAACTAAAGATCGAATAGGGGTAAATTCCTGATCGATTGTCTTATAACCGAAAGCTAAACCAACTCTTTCTTTTCCCCCGGGAATCGAAAAACTTCAAGACTGCAAATCGAAAAGAAAATGAAAAAATTACTTGGCCTGTTGCTCGCAATGACGCTGATGCAGGCAGCCTACTCCCAGCAAGCAGATAGATTCAGATACCAGATGGATCTAGGGTTTGTTGCTCCAAAACACGGCGGCATCGGTGCCATGGTGCACATCGAACCCCAGATCCTGGTCATGGACAACCTCGCCGTAGGCTTGAGAATGGGCGCGACGGGCATGGCAAAGGACATCACTTACTACGAAATCCCCGATGACTATGACGGCGAGCTTTCCGCCAACCTGTCTGTGTCCGGTACAACCAACTATTATTTCAACTACGGAAAGGGCAAGGTGGCTCCCTATATCGGTGCTGGATTTGGCTACTATGCCTTGAGCAATGTGGACGTCGATGATGATGATCTCGAAGATATCGAAAACCTGGAGGCAGCATTTGCTTGGGCTCCAATGGTGCGAGTAGGCGTGGAATTACAAAAGTTCCGCATCGGCGCCGAATACAACTTCGTGCCGTCCAGCAATCTCCAGAACATTGAAGGCGATATCATCGGCCAAGCCACCAACGAGTACTTTGCCTTCACGCTCGGCTTCTTTGTCGGCGGCGGCAGATGGGGGAATAAACACTAATCCCGCCATTTCCCACACCTATTAAATGATACATCCCGAATCCTCGCGGCCGGTTGCCTCCCAACCCGTCGCCTGGTACCGGCTTGCCTTGTCCCAAGCCATAAACATTAAACTAAACCAACGCTATGAATTCGCTTAGTAAACTCCTTTTGGTGATTTTTTGCTTCGCAATCAATCCCCTCCATGCCCAAAACCTGACTCAAACGGTGCGGGGCAAAGTAGTCGATCAGGTCAGCAAAGCGCCGATCCCGGGTGCCACGGTCACAATCCTGAACACCGACCCGCTCTTGGGGGCTGCCACGGATCTGAACGGGGACTTCAAAATCCCGGGCGTGTCACTCGGCAACCATACGCTTCGGATCAGCTATGTGGGATACAAAGACCTCATCCTGCCCAATGTCCTGGTCAACTCGGGCAAGGAGGTCGTGTTGGCCATCTCCATAGAGGAAGATTTTGGCCAGCTGGATGAGGTCGTGGTGATGGGAGCGGAAAAAGAGCGTACCGTCAACGACATGGTAACGGTCAGCGGTAGGACCTTCTCGGTGGAGGAAACCCGGAAATTTGCCGCCGCGGTAAACGATCCGGGCAGGATGGCGACCTCCTTCTCCGGTGTGGTGGGCACCGACGATGGCAACAACAACATCTCTATCCGTGGCAACAGCCCCAACGGATTGCTTTGGAGGATGGAGGGCATCGACATTCCCAACCCCAACCACTTTGTGAATCCGGGCACCTCTGGAGGCGGCGTCTCTATCCTCAGTGCGCAACTGCTCACCAATTCTGACTTCCTTACGGGTGCCTTTCCTGCAGAGTATGGCAATGCGATGTCCGGGGTTTTCGATTTGAGTCTCAGAAAAGGAAACAACGAACAGAATGAATTTACCTTCCAGGCCGGATTCCTGGGTACCGACATTGCTGCCGAAGGTCCGATAGCCAAAGGCTACAAAGGATCGTATCTGATCAACTACCGCTATTCTACGCTCTCCATCCTGTCCAAGATGGGAATCCCATTGGGCGACTTTGTGACCAACTTTCAGGATCTTTCTTTCAACGTTTACCTGCCTGCCGGAAAAAACAGCAGTTTCAGCGTCTTTGGATTTGGGGGCTTGAGCGACCAAAACAGTGCCGCGGAGCGGGACTCGACCATCTGGGAAAGTGAGGGAGACCGCTATAGCTCCAACTATTTTTCCAACACGGGCGCTGCTGGGATCAAGTATTCTTACATCCTCAACAAGTCTAACTTCCTGCAGGCAACCGTCCTCGCATCCGGACACGAGATCGGCGACCAATACAGCCGCTTGGACAATGAATACGAGGATCAAGAGCGGGGCTACGAGAATTTTGGCAACTCCAAGATCACCTTCAATACCGTCCTGAACTCCAAGCTTTCGGCGAGGGCTAATTTGCGGAGTGGGGTATACTTCAACCAACTCTACTATAACCTCAAGGAGGACGGCTACAACGAAGATCAGGGGCAGATGGAAACCCACATCAACTCCAAGGGCAATTCCCAAAGCATACAGGCCTTTTTCCAACTGAACTACCGGGCATCCGAGCGTCTGACCTTCAATGTAGGGGTCCACTACCTTCAGCTTTTGCTCAACAATACCAACTCGATTGAACCCCGCTTCAGCGCCTCGTATGAGTTGGACGAAAAGCAGCGCATCAGCCTAGGCTACGGGCTTCACAGTCAGGTGCAGCCCCTTGGGACTTACTTTGCGGAGCAGGAAGAAAATGGCCAGATCATCATGCCCAACGAAGATCTTGACCTGAGCAAGTCGCATCACTTTGTCCTTGGCTATGACCGACAGCTCAATCCATATCTGCGAATGAAGATTGAGGGCTATTACCAGCACCTGTACAACATCCCGGTGAAGCCCGGTGTGGACGAGACCTATTCCATCATCAATCAGCAGTGGACCTACATGACCGATCCTCTGGTGAATGAAGGCTTTGGCAAAAACTATGGAGCGGAGTTCACTTTGGAGCAGTTTACGCACAAGAATCTCTACTTTCTGCTCTCTGGCTCGATGTACAATTCCCTGTATAAAACCCAGGAAGACAAGTGGAGAAATACGCTGTACAATGGCAACGCCAACCTGAGTCTGACAGCCGGGAAGGAATATGCGCTGAAGAAAAATCGGATACTTGGCATCAATCTGCGAAGCATCTACGGGGGCGGCCTTCGTGCGACGCCTATCGATCTGGAGGCTTCCATCGAAGACAATGAGACGGTGCATGACGAAAGCCGCGCCTTTGAGGAGCAGAATCCGGCCTACTTCCGAACTGACCTTCGCGTGAGTTTGAAATGGAACCGACCCAAATCCACGAGCACCCTGGCCCTGGACATCCAGAATGTGACCAACCGAAAAAACATCTACGGAAGCTACTTTGAGCCGATGTCGGGTGAGATCGAAACGGCCTATCAGACGCCGATGATACCGCTGATCAGCTACCGGATTGAGTTTTAGAAAAAAAAATTCCGGCATCAGCTAATGATGTCGGAATTCAATTTTATCGGTTGAAACTCAAAAATGAAAGCTCTTTACCTCAACAGGAGATATTAGTCCAGTTTGTCACATTCTTCCTTACAAGCTTTTGCATGATCGAGGTGGGTTTTTAGCCCTGGAAGCTTTTGAGTTGCCCAAGCACGGACCTCAGCATCTTCTGATTCACTGGAGGCTTTTTCAAACAGATCAATCGCGTCCTCATGATGTCTCACCATCATTGCGCTATAATCCTTGTCAAAGTCATTCCCTGTTTTTCCATTCAGTTTTTCGTAGGCGTCCTTCGAGTCGTCGGTGACAGTGGAGGGTATCGACACTGCCTTCGCTTGAGCTAGCGCCTTCACTTCGAGGAGTGACTTGGAATGATCTTGCTCCATCATCTTGCCCAGTTCCTTCACATGCGACGATGTACCTTTCTGTTGCGCTAATTTCCCCAGACTGACTTCTTCCAGCTGAATCTCGGCTACTTTCATTAAAAAGACAGTTGGGCCGTCATTATCAAGCACGACAATTTCATTTTCATCAGCGGTTAAATTCTCTATATTTTCCTGCTGCGCCATTTCCTTGGAATCTCCCGTTTTGTTTTCCGAACAGGACGAAACAAGCATTGACGTGCCTGCAATTAATAGAGAGAATAATAAAGAGTACTTTGTTGATAAGGTCATCATACAATCGAGTTAGTTAGTGTGTTGAAAATACGAGGGATCGGTTTTGATCCCTCGTGTTGTAGGACTGGCTTACCAGTGAATTTCCTCACCTCGGTTAGCCTTCCAGTTTTCTCTAAGATATTCTGCATCTTCGTCGTTTTTAGGAGTTACAGAGATAACAACATTACCCTCTTTAATTCCGGATTCATACAGCTTTGCTCGCGCTTCAGGAATTCCTGATCCTACTAAGGCACCGATGATACCACCCGCTAAACCACCGGCACCTGCTCCAGCTAGTCCAGCAGCGATTGGCCCTGCTATCAAAACGCCTAGACCAGGAATTGCGACACTCGTTCCAATTGCAGCTATGACTCCGGCAATTGCACCGATTGTGCCTCCAATTGCGGAGCCCTTACCTGCATGCTCGGCGGCTTTTGTTCCAATCTCCGTTTTTTCGGAAATGTCTCCACTGTAGTGCGTGTTTCTTGTTTCGTCAGACATTATCAGATTAATGTCGTCACTCGAATAGCCCCGATCATGGAGGGTATTGTAGGCGTTCTCTGTGCTCTCTCGATCACGAAACATTCCTGTAAGTACTCTCTTTTCCGAAGTTCGATCAATTGGTTGGTCAAATTCATTTCGTTGATTTTCCATTTTTTTGTTGATTTAGTTTATTGGTTAGTTGATGAATTTATAGTTGCTATTCGACTGGTTTTTTTGAGTTAATTGCGTCTTTTTAAAAAAGTCCGTCGACTTTTGTTTGAAGCACAATTACCCAACTCTAATATATATTGAGTACGAAAAAGCGGAATAAATTTTGGTTAAAATAGAATCCTTAGGTGCATTGTGATAAAAGAAAATAAATGATTACAAAGACTAATATTGTCCCGAAACATCCACCGCCTAATTTTTTTGCGCCGTAGCCAGCGATTAGCCCTTTAAACAGATTGTTCATGGTTGAATAGATTATGCTTTTTCTTCCGATGCATCGACATTGATTGCATCCATTGCAACCTCAGATAATTTAAGATCAGCATTTTTCTCCTCTTCGAGTGTCTTGCTTAACAGCTCTTCTACTTCGCTCAATTTCAAAGTTTCTGCGAACTGACGTAGCGTACCATAGGTAGCGATTTCGTAATGTTCGACCTTCTGAGCAGCGGCGATGATGCCTGCATCTCGCATCGCTCCTTCTTCGCAACTCTCCATAATTTCGGTACCTTCTTCAAGCAACCCTTCCATTGCGTCACATTTCTTCGCCGTTGCTTTTTTTCCCAACAAGGAAAAGACCCTTTCCAACCGAGTTACGTGCTCTTTCGTTTCCTCCAAGTGAGCGGAGATGGCTTCCGACAAGTCCTCAGAAGTTGCATTTTTCTTCATTTTTGGCAGAGATTTCACCAAGGCCTTTTCTGCCCAATAGATGTCCTTCAACTCATTCTCAAAAAGTTTCATTAATTGTGAGGATTTCATAGACGCCTTGGTAGCTCGATTTTTGTTTGTATCGGATTTTTCAAGGGTACTCGAAGTTGATGATGAAGTTTGTTTTTTAGTTTCCATGGTTTTTTAAATGGGTTAAATGGTATATTTATTAATATAATTTGCAATAATCTTTATAATGATGAAAAAGTATGTTATACAGCGAGTTTCGACGGTAATAATATCTTATTAAATATGTCTTATCAAAAAAAAAGGATAGTGTACTATTTCAATTCCATAAATTGTTTTCCTCTGTCTATGAATTCAAAGCGAGTGCCATTATAGAAATGGTCAAAACGTGCTATAAATAGAGGTGCCTTAGAATGTATTGAGGAAAATCGGGCACAGTGTGTAGCAGAATTGTAGAAATGGGATAAGAAGTCTTTACAGCTTTTCTTAGTGTTGCTTAAAAAACCTATTATTATTGAGTCAGATTATTATTGCTTGGCTAGCCACTAAAATCCATCTACCTGTTTCTTTCACCCAGATCATCACCAGGCGGAGTTTCACGGTGTGGACTGTTCTTTTTTCTTCTTATTTCGCCTGATTTTCGTTCTTTCCGCTGGAGTAGCCTTAGCTAAGATTTACCGAACTCAGAGCCCTGAGGGTGGAGGCGTCTTCGGCATTAAATGCGACAGGCATCTAAGCTATCGCTGCCTCGACTTCTTTTTTTTGCTTGCGCAAAGTTGAATTGAGAGATGAGAAAAAGTGTGAAAAGCAAGGTCTTGTTCATATGGTTTTGGGTTTGATTTTTCCTGAAACCAAGGAAAATTTCAACAAGACCTGTTTAAAGTAACCTCAACCCAGTAAATTCCCGCATCTCAACTTTTCCGTGCCATGAAACCTTTTTCAGCTCAGCTCCAATCCCTCGATCCCCAGACCGACCACGAGCAAATCTCCTTTCTGCTCAGTTGTCATGTCTTTCCCTGGGATATGGAGCGGTCGCTGGAGTTTGCACTGTTCAGAACCTTTGCGGTTCCCTCGATCTCGGCTCTGCTTGCTGATACTGGTGAGTTTGTGTCGAGGCCGAGAAAACGCTATGACGACACCGAACTTATCCTAGCCGAAATACTCGAACACGGGATAAACAGCCTACGAGGAACTCGGGCCATCCGCCGGATGAACTCGATGCACGGTCGATTTGATATCTCCAACGATGACTTTTTGTACGTACTTTCCACGTTTATTTTTGAACCGATGCGATGGGTAGAAAAGTATGGCTATCGGCCGATGACGGAAACAGAAAAGGAAGGACTTTTCAAAAATTACCTCGAGTTGGGAAGGCGGATGAATCTGAAAAATATGCCTCAGGCGCTCGCCGAATTTGAGGCTTACAATGTCCGCTTCGAAGCCGAGCATTTCCAGTATGCGAAAAGCAATCGTGTCATCGCTGACAAAACCATTGACCTGATGTTGGGCTTTTACGTCCCGAAATGGCTTTATGGATTGGGACGGCCTTTTATTTTTGCGATGCTGGACGAACCGCTTAGGAAGGCTTTGGGCATTCGTAAGGTGTCAGGATTGCGAAAATGGGTGACAAGAAAAGGACTTGGGCTTCATGCCTTTATACATAAAATCAGCTCTGAACCACAAGAGCCAGTCTTAGTGTCTCGACGCAAAAGGCCAACCTATCCGGAGGGGTATGAGATCGAGGAGTTAGGGACTTTTCCGTCTAAAGTCAGTGGTCAATGATCAGTCTCAGTTTGCATTAGGCAATCATTTCGACCATACGGAGAAATCCTATAGTGTGAAGTGGTGGAATTATGAGAGCTGTCCTGTCGTCGAGGTGACTACTGAAAATTGATTACTGCCTTACTTCTTCGTCCCTTTAAAAGTACCCGTAGCCATGCCTGCAAGATCTACTTTGCCTTCCATCTCCGTGGCAGTTGCCGTCCCGTCGTATTTGATCAGATTCCCTTGGATTGAAAACTCGAGGTGGATAACCTTTCCTTTGATCGTGCCGGTGACCGGGGCTTCGCCAAGTTGGCCGGTATAGGTCCCTGTGATTTTTTCGCCCTCTTGCTTGAGGTTGAAACCCGGAGTTCCGCTGCCGGCATCAGTTTGTACATTCATGGTCCAGGCGCCGGATACATTAGGAGTGTCTTGGGCTTGTGCCGAAAAATCGAGAAAAAATAAAAATGCAAGGAAGATGAATATTGCTTTCATGGAAATTGAATTTGGATTAATTGAGTCTTTCTCATTGAAGTTACTGGAAATTATCGGCGTTCAAAATCTCTGATATTGTAATCCCTCTTTTTCTTAAATCCACTTTTTTCTATCCTTTAAACTCCTGGCAATCAAACAAGGGCCTCGGCCTCTATTTCCACCAGATATTCCTCTCCGATCAGATCTGCTCTCACCATGGTATTAGCAGGTTGGATTCCCGCAAATCGCTGTCCATGTGCTCGGGAGATAGGTTCCCATTGGTCTGCATTGCGGATGAAAATCCGAGTCCTGACCACATCCTCCATTCTTCCTCCGAGCGATTGGATAGCACCTTCGATCTTGTCCAGTATAAAATGAGTTTGCGCACCGGGATCAGTTCCTCCCATGGCTTTCGAACCGTGTGTGGCGGTCGTGCCGGAAACCAGGATTCGATTTCCTTTACGTACCGCTCGGCTAAAACCCGCAACGTCTTCCCAGATCGTTCCGCTTAGCGCCTTTTTCCGTCCATCTGAACCCAACTCTGTGGGAAATGGCGCCGGGAATTTCTCTACATGATGGCTTAGATCGCCCGAAGCGGTGAGGAAAGGAGGCTTGCGGTATTCATCGCCACAGTCTCCTGGGATTGTTTTCAGATTCCAAAGCGCCTCTTTCAATGACAACTGATCTGATTCGTCCAGCTCCAGCGAAAACAGCGTTTCATTATCCTCGATATGTGCACTTTGCCCCAATCTCGCACCAATGATCACACCGCCCACTGCGGGCTGATTCAAGATGTGTTGGCTGGCTACGGTCGCGATTCCGACCCGATGTTTTTTGGCGATTTGATCGAGGACTTGGAGTAAGTTTTGAAAAGCTGCCCAGCCGCCCGAAGCGTCGATGAAGCGCTTGTATTTCATCTGCGACCAAGTCAAAGATTCCGAAAGGACGGGCTCAGGTTTCCCAAGCCATTTTTCTGAAAGAAATCCTCCCGCTACCGTGCCAAAAGCCAAGAGCTTAACCTCGTGTTTAAGACAAAGTTCGGTCATTTCTCCAGCTGCCCGCTGATCAAGCAGGGAAAAACAAACCTGGTTGGAAACCACTTTGATTCCCGAATTCACCACGATGCTGAGATGAGCGGTGTCAAAATTGGTCAAGCCCAGATGCTTGATCAGTCCTTCTTCTTTCAGTTCCTGAAGCCAAAAAACGCAGTCGATCCAGCTTGGATGCGAATATTGCCAAGCGTGAAACTGCATTAGGTCGATGGACTCACTTTTCATCCGAGTCAGTGCCAGTTCGACCGCAGTTCTCACCTCATTCTTGGTGATGCGGTCCGGCGAAGGCACCCATTTGGTAAAAAGCTGCGCGGCATCCTTGCCATAACTCTCCCGGAAAACTCCGGAGATTTCTTCCGAGGAACCGTAATGATCCGCCATGTCAAAGGTCGTGAACCCGGCGTCTACGTAGGCTTTCATGGCTTTTGACGCTTGAATCGGATCTGTTTTTTGACTATTTCGCTCCATGTCGGCAATCTGCCAGAGTCCGGTCAGGGCGCGGCAAATCGTTAGTCCTGGAGCAAGTTCTAGGTATTTGGAAGGGGTCATAAGTTGCTATTCTGAAGGGAGAGTAGAGAATTGAGTTTGGGTATCAACGCCTGATGTTTTGAGTTTTTTCCACTGGAAAAAGAAAAACAGGGAGGCGGTGCTCATCACGATCAACCAAACTGGTGTCGAGTGGAAATACCAGGCAGAGGCATTGGATTTCAGGTCTTTGAGGGTATGAATGATCAAAAAGGTACCGATCATCACCGTGCCTCCGATGCCGATGATGAGTTGAAGTTTTCTCGATTTGAAAATTGTGATTTGCTTCGCCAGTGTCGGATTGAGGATGGGAAAGAAGATTACCGAAACGCACATCAGCAAGAAATTCACCAGCATCGAAGTAACCATGATGTCTATTCCCAGGAAAAAATCTCCGGCGAAATGACTTCCTAAGATACCGATGGAAGCGATCATGCCACTTAGATAAATCGCCGTATGTGGGGTGTTATGATTGGGGTGAATTTTGGAAAGGGCTCTTGGGAAAATTCCGTCTTTAGCCCAGGAAAAAACCAATCTGGAAACGGAAAGAATCATCGCCGGAAGGTCATTCAAAAGCGCAATCGCCGCTCCAAGCAGGATCAAAACGCCCAATCCCGAAGGAAGCAGATAATTCAGAATCCCCGCTGCGGTGATGTCTTTGGCCATCGCTTCCTGAGCCACAAACTGCCAAGGGACGGCATGGTACACGGAGTAAGTGAAGCAGATATAAAACAGCCCTACGCTTAGAATCGCCAGTGCAATGGCTTTTGGAAGGTTTTTGGTTGGATTTTTAGCTTCGCCGCCGGCCTGTGCGATCGAGTCAAAACCGATGAAGCTGGAGAAAAGCAAGGCTGCCGCCGAGAGAAAGGTCGGCCAATGGAAGGTCGCTGAGTCGAGGATGACCGTCTTTCCATCTTTAACAGCCAAAGCAGCGAGAAAGTCTGCCTGCGAAAAGCTCAAGCCCGAGACGATCACGATCCCACCTAAGACAAACATCAATACCATCAGGGGAATCAAGATTCCCTCGTAGAACTTCGCCCCAAGCACATTCACATACACAAATGTCCAGAGGAAAGCCATCGCAAGTCCAACCCGGATCCAAGGCCGTTCCAGAAAATCTCCTAAATCCAACCAGCCCAAAGCCAGCGCCACATCTCTGAAAAAAGGAACAACCACATAGGAGATCACTCCGATGACGATCGATAGGCCAAACCATTGAGAAAAACTGGCCACAAATCCCAGATACGGATGAAGCGCCCGACTGGCATACAGGTAGGAACCCCCGGCTCTCGGCATGGCGGAGGCCAAAAGGATATAGGCCAAAGCCGCAAAAATCGCCGGAATTGCCGCCACCAGAAACGCAGGAAGCACATAGGGGCCGATTCCCGGCACGTTGCGCTGAATCATAAAGGGCACGACGTAGATAGAAGCGCCTATCATCGAGCAGATGCCGGTAGCAGTCAATCCGAGAAGTCCAAGTTGGCGGGTGAGGGGTTGAGGGGATGAATTCATGCGATTCAGAAAGCGGAAGATAGAGAAAAACAGGTTTTTGCTTGCCGGAAATTACAGGACAGGAGAAAAATGGAAATCGCATTCTTTCCAAACAAATAACGCTTTGTTATGACGGTTGTCAGGCTTTTTTCCATTGTATATTTTCTAATTTGGACAGCAGTAACTACTCATTTTTGAGCAGCTTTCTTTTTAGAATCGATATGACAAACGCCATTTACCTCACCACAACGGAACCATTTTCGGGGAAATCAATCTTTGCACTCGGCCTTATGAGCCTTTTGGCGGGCAAAACCGACAAGCTTTCGTACTTCAAGCCGATTATTTCCGGAGGAAAAAAAGAGAAAGACAGAAGGCTCGAACTGATCAAAAATCACTTTAAACTCTCGCAGAGTTACGAGGATATGTATGTGTTCTCCAGAAAGAAAGCGATCAAAGAGATCAACTCGGGCAACGAGGCTTTCTTGATCGACTCGATCATCGACAAGTTCAAGAAGCTGCAAGAAAGCTCGGATTTTGTAGTAGTGGAAGGAACCGATTTCATGGAGACGATGACCAACGTGGAATTTGACGGCAATATTGCAGTTGCAAAAAACCTGGGAATTCCGGCGGCAATCATCCTGAATTGTTCCAAAAGGTCTGTTCAGGAAATAGTCGAATTGGCATTGGCCACGATCAAGGGCTTTTTAAACAAAGATGTTCAGGTTTTGGTCTTGGTGGCCAACAAAATAGACGCGGGCAAAGAGGCCGAGGTCGCGAAGCGTCTGAAAGCCGTGATTCCCAAGGAAACACTCGTGACGACGATTCCCATGCAGATTGAGCTGAGCAACCCCACTATTGGTGAAATCCAAGAATCGCTCGGGGCGAAATTGCTTTTTGGCGAAAATCTCCTGACCAATCGAGTAGATCACTCTATCGTCGGAGCGATGCAGTTGCCTAATTTTCTGAACCGCCTGGACCAAAACACCCTGGTAGTGACTCCCGGAGATCGGGGAGATTTGATTATCGGTGCACTTCAGGCCAATGTGTCCAGGAATTTTGGAAAAGTGGCGGGGATCATCGTTACGGGAGGCATTCCGCCCGAGCCCGCTATCGTAAAGTTGGTAGAGGGATTGGAAACCATCGTTCCGATCCTACAGGTGGAAAAAGGCACTTTCCAGGTCGTTACTGAAGTCAATCAGATTCGCGCGAGAATTGCGGCGGCAGACACCGAAAAGATCTCTATTGCCGTTCGTCTTTTTGAAAAGTGGGTGGATGAAAAGGCACTTTCTGAGCGAATCATTAGCTTTCGTTCGGATACTCTGACACCTAGAATGTTCCAATACCAATTGGTAAAGCGAGCCAAGGCGAACAAGAAGCACATCGTATTGCCAGAGGGCGACGATGATCGGATCTTGGTGGCGGCCGATATGTTGATCCGTCAAAACGTAGTATCTCTGACAATCCTCGGAGCACGAGAAGCCATCGAGATTGCTGTACAACGGTTGAATCTCTCCTTGGACTTGGACAAAGTGCAGATCGAGAATCCTGAGAATTCAAATAAGTTTGAAGGCTATGCGCAGAAGCTTTTTGAATTGCGCAAAAGTAAAGGAGTGACGCTAGAGATGGCCCGGGATCTGATGCACGATGTCTCCTATTTTGGCACTATGATGGTGTACCTCGGAGAGGCGGACGGGATGGTTTCCGGGGCGGTCCACACCACCCAACATACCATCCGTCCGGCGCTTCAGTTCGTGAAGACCAAGCCGGGAGTGGCGACCGTCTCTTCTGTCTTTTTCATGTGCCTTCCGAGTCGAGTCTCAGTTTTCGGAGACTGCGCAGTCAATCCCAATCCTACTTCGGGGCAGCTTGCCGACATTGCGATCTCTTCTGCTGAGTCTGCCAAGATGTTGGGGATCGAACCCAAGGTCGCAATGCTTTCCTACTCTTCGGGTTCTTCTGGGGCCGGGGAGGACGTGGACAGAGTTCGGATTGCCACGGATTTGGTGAGGACAAGAAATCCAGAATTGAAGGTGGAGGGACCGATCCAGTACGATGCAGCGGTTGATCCGGAGGTTGGGAAAAAAAAGATGCCAGATTCGGAAGTCGCCGGGCAAGCCAGCGTTTTGATCTTCCCCGACCTGAATACCGGCAACAACACGTACAAAGCCGTGCAGCGGGAGACTGGTGCTTTGGCCATTGGTCCTATGCTTCAGGGCCTCAACAAACCCGTAAACGACCTGAGTCGTGGTTGTACCGTAGCCGACATTTTCAATACGGTCGTTATTACTGCTATCCAGGCACAGGAAAGTTGATCTACGATTTATGATTATACGCTTCATTGCCAGTAGTTCATATTTGCCCAAATGGCCTCGGCAGGCTCGGCCTCCGGATTAAGCTGGTGAGAAAGAGGGGAGAGGAAATGCGGCGGAGCCGCACTTCATCTCCCCTCCTCTAAATTAAGTCTTTACGGTCACCGAGCTTGTCGAGGTGTATGAGGAATTTAATTTGGCTAGTGGCAAGATTCTGTATCGTCATATTTACGATTAATGATCCTGATAGCTGTCGGGTCGACTTACGTAGCTTGCGCATCAAATACATGTTTATTTTCAGTCTTTCGTCTTCTGTCTTTTCAACCATGAACATCTTCGTCATCAACTCGGGCAGCAGCTCAATCAAGTATCAACTGATAGCCATGCCCGAGGCGAAAGTGATCTGTACCGGAATGGTGGATCGGATCGGGCTGGAAGGCTCGGAGGTGCAATACAAAACATTCCGAGAGGCGGGAGAGGTGAAGAAAAGTGAAGTTCGTCCGATTCCCGATCATTCCGAAGGTTTGAGACTCGTTGCAGCATTCTTGTCAGACCCAGAAGTTGGCGTGATTTCAGATCCAGGAGAGGTTCATGTTGTCGGGCATCGGGTGGTTCATGGAGGGGAGAAATTCTCACAAACTCAGCTTATTACCGAAGAGGCAAAAGCCAAGATCAAAGACCTGTTTCCTTTGGCACCTCTCCATAATCCGGCAAATTACCTGGGAATCGAGGTCGCAGAGCAAATTTTTGCACAAGCCAAACAAATTGCCGTCTTCGATACGGCATTTCATTCCACGATGCCTGCGGTAGCTTTTCGTATGGCTATTCCCAATGAATATTACGAAGAGCATGGGATTCGGGCTTATGGCTTTCATGGCACCAGCCACAAGTATGTGTCGGAGAAGGCTATTGACTTTCTCGGGAAAAAGGAATCAAAAATTATCACCATCCACCTTGGAAACGGATGTAGCATGGCTGCGGTGAAAGCTGGAAAGTGCATCGATACAAGCATGGGGCTCGGCCCGATGAACGGCCTGGTCATGGGGACACGCGCTGGGGACGTGGATCAGTCGGTGATTTTTTACCTGGTCAACCAACTTGGCTATTCGCTGGATGAGGTTAATACGGTCTTGAACAAAAAAAGCGGAATGCTTGGATTGACTGGGTTCAGTGACATGCGGGATATCAAACAGCGATACGATGAGGGGGAAAAGGAAGCAGTCTTGGCTTATCAGATGTATGCCTATCATATCCGCCGGTTTATCGGCTCATACGCTGCGATCTTGAACGGGCTCGATGCGATTGTATTCACGGCAGGGGTAGGCGAAAATGATGCCCTGACCCGTCAGCTGGTCTGTGGGGAGATGGAGTTTCTAGGTATTCAATTAGATCAGGGAAAAAATGGTGAGAGAAGCGCAGGGCTCAGGGTCATCAATACGCCAGATTCGCCGGTAAAAATCCTTGTCATTCCGACCAACGAGGAGCTGGAAATCGCAAAGCAGTGTTTTGAGCTGGTAGAGAGAAAGCAGACATAGTTTGGCTGCTGGGATTAAGAAACTTATGCCACAAATGCACAGATACATCCGGGCAGTTGTGTACAAAAAAATAGAATATCATCAAGACTAATAGCATGGAATCATTGATCAAAACCTGGAAGACCGGCCGAAGGATCTACTTGGATTATTTCGAAAAGTACAATTTGGAGCAACTGAACAAAGTGCCCGATGGGTTCAACAACAACCTGATCTGGAACATCGGTCATATCATTGTGGCGCAGCAGTCCTTGATCTATCGCTTGTCAAATCTGCCGATGCACGTATCAAATGAGCTGTATGATACCTATAAACCGGGTTCGAAACCCACTGCAATAACTTCTCAAGCGGAGGCTGAGGAGTTAAAAAAGTTTTTGATCTCGCTTGTCGATCAAACTCAAGCAGATTTGTCAAACGGGGTATTTCAGACTTTTACTGAGCGCGAAACAGCGACAGGTTTTCTGCTGAGCACTCTGGAAGATTCACTTCATTTCAACAATTATCACGAAGGTCTTCATTTAGGGTATATGATGAGCATCGGAAAGTTTCTCTAAAGAATGATGTCGGAAATTTGAAATTTGCTGTGGCCAAATTTTATTCCGTAGCTTTGCGGCGGTTTTAAAATCGAAGTGATGAAACGAGTCAATGAGTATAAGAAGCTTTTTAATGTGGAAGAGCCCCTGGATCTGAAGCAATTGAAGACAACCTATAGAAATCTGGTGAAAGAGTGGCATCCTGACAAATTTCCAGAAGGACATGAACTGGCAGAAGAGGCCCGAGTAAAAAGCACAAAAATCATCGACGCCTATCATTTTCTGGTAAGCATCGCTCCAGAAACCATCGCCGCCAATCTGGGGGAATATACCAAAACCGCGACCGAATCAGGGATTGCAGACTTCCATTACAAAAACCTATTGTTGGAGATCACTTTTCTGGACGGAAACACGTATGAGTATTTTGGGGTTTCGAAGAATACTTACACCAAATTTTTGAATGCGGACAATGCCTATCGCTTTGCCAGAAGGAATATTCTGAATTCGCACCTTTATCGTAAGTCTAAGAAAACTTTGGAAACTGCCTAAGTTTTTGAAATTTTGAAAAAACGTAAAACAGGCTTTCTGGGATCAGAGAGCCTGTTTTGTTTTTTGGAAAGATCGAAAAACCGCTCTCTGAGACTTTAACCTCAAAGTTTGATATAAAGATTTCTGATCCTCTTTTTCCAAAAAACGTCGTGGAATTGACTCTTGGAGTATTTTTAAACACATCCTTACAAAACGCCCTTATTGTATTTAGAGCGATATTCTAAAGGTGAGATGCCGGTAATTCGGCTAAAGACGTTTCTAAAGGCCTTGGGGTCATTATAGCCCACTTCAAACATCACTTCGTTAACGGTTTTTCTGGTGTTTTCGAGAGCTTTTTTTGCAGCTTCAATCTTCAGCCGTTGCGTATATTCAGCGGGAGTATTTCCGGTTGCTTTGATAAATCTCCGGTCAAAAGTCCTCCGGCTCAAAGCAAATTTTGAAGACAATTCCTCTACCAAAATCTTCTCCTCAAGATGGGATTCCAAAAACTCCTGAGCCTCTTTGATTACGTGATCTTCGTGGTGCTTTTGACCGGTGAAAATTGCAAATTCAGATTGCATATTCCTCTTCATTTCAATTTGGAAAACCTTCGAGCAATATATGGCGGTTTCTCTATTGTAGTATTTTTCGATTAGATAAATGATCAGATTGAGAAACGAATAGGCTCCGCCATTGGTGTATATTCGATTTTCATCTGTAATCAACTCATCGACCTGCAAGTTTACTTTTGGAAACATCCTCTTGAAATTGTCAGCGGCCGCCCAATGGGTAGAGCAATTTTTACCATCCAATATCCCCGCATGAGCGAGCAAAAAAGCTCCGGTGCAAATACTCGCGATTTCGGCACCTGATTCGTATTGCGCTTGAAGCCATGCGATGATTTTCTGGTTTCCCTCAATTGCCAACTCATAAGCATGATTCAAAGATGGAACTATGATCAAATCTGTCTGGACGATAGATAGCACATCCCGATGCGGATTGACTGCAAAAAGACCGTCATAAAAATCGATTTTTTCGGTGAGTCCGGCCAATTCAATTTTGAAGACTGGTTCTAATCCGGCTTTTTGAAAGCATTCATTTGCCCTGCTAAATATCTTAAAAGGGCCCACAATACTGCTCAGATTGTTTTGTCCCTGAGGCACGAGGATGGTTAAATGTTTCATTAATCGGTTTTCAGTAAAGGTATAAGCCAATCCTGTCCAAATCAACCCGTTACTATGTCTAAATCACACGTGTTTATATATTTTCTGGAGGATAGATTTGTTGAGCAATTAGAGAATTGAGACAATCAATATCAGGGATCAATGGGAAATCAATCAATCAGCAAGAGCTTTAAGTTTAGTTTTGGGACGGCAAAATCCGAAAAGGAAGTGTTCGATTTATTGACGGATATTCCAAGCTGCGGAAGTCATCACGGAGCAATGGGTGCAGGATTAGTATTCAATTAAGAATCGTTAAACCACATAGCCATGAAAAATGAAAATTATAGTACCAGCATACTGTTGGATCAAAGTCCTGAATCGGTATTTCAGGCAATTAATGATGTGAGGGGCTGGTGGTCAGAGGAAATAGATGGGCCTACCGACCAAGTGGGGGAGGAGTGGTTTTACCACTACAAGGATATTCACCTTTGCAAGATGAAAGTGTTGGAAATGGTGCCTGCTAAAAAGGTTGTATGGAAGGTGATTGATAACAGCTTTAACTTTATTGTAGACAAAGGCGAATGGGTAGGTAATAGGATCATTTTTGAGATTAGCCACGTGGGAGATCAGACCAAATTGACTTTTACTCAGGAAGGGTTGACCTCCTTTGACGAATGTTTTGAAGTTTGCAGGGACGGATGGGACAATTATGTTAATAACAGTCTCTTTAAAGTGATCACTACGGGAAAAGGAGAACCAAATCCAAAAGAGGGAAAGGGATTCAATAAAGAATTGGCGGACAGATGGGACTTGCGGTAAGGGGCGTCGAATTAAATCTGAACGAAGTCGAGGGGAAAATCCTTCTGCCGAACTGGGATAAAGGTTAAAAAAAATGGCTGAAAAACGAGAGTGTTCAATTAAGTGTGTCTGCTAAATTCACAACAAATGAAAAAAAGACAGACAATTGAGGATTTGTTAAATGATCCCA
>NZ_BAAAFI010000006.1:0-217053 GCF_039523455.1 Algoriphagus jejuensis
TTTTCTCCAAAGAAACACCTTAGCGAAAACTGATATCACGGAACAACTATGGGATACGCTAACCAGACTTTCAGAAAAAAAAAACAGAACAGAGTATGGGCTCGAGGTGGAAGGAAAAAACACTTTCCACCATTTTTTGCACTCAAAATTGTACTTATCAAAAACTTTCTATATTCGCCCATCCAAAATTTTGGCAGATTATGAGTATCCGAAAAGCTGCGGTAATAGATATGGGCACCAATACATTTCATTTGTTATTGGTGGAATTGAATGGGACAGGATTTAAAACAATTTATAAAGAAAAGATCCCCGTCAAGATCGGCCAAGGCGGAATCAGCCAAAATCAAATCGCTCCTGACGCCCAAAAAAGGGCCTTCCATACCCTAAAACATTTCAAAAACCTGATCGATGGCGAGCACATCGATCAGGTTTTTGCTTTTGCGACCAGTGCAGTACGCAATGCGGACAACGGGCCTGAATTCGTCTCCCAAGTTAAAGAAGATCTAGGAATCGATATCCATGTCATCTCTGGCGACGAAGAAGCCCAACTCATCTATGAGGGCATCAACTTTTCCGGTTCGCTTAATGGACAGGTTACACTGATGATGGACATCGGCGGAGGTTCTGTGGAGTTTATCATCGGGACGTCGGAGGAGGTATTTTGGAAAAAAAGCTTTGAGATTGGAGGTCAGCGTCTGTTGGACGCATTTCATTACCATGATCCCATCTTGCCCGAAGAGATAGAAAAGCTGGAAACTTACTGCCAGGAAAAACTTCAGCCATTGATTGAAGCCATCCAACATTATAAGCCAACTGGCTTGGTTGGCGCTTCCGGGACTTTTGATACGCTGACGGACATCTATTACGCCTCGATGCTCCAATGCAAGCTCACTGGGCAGCATGCATTTGAGCTCCCAACGGAGGATTTTGAGCGGATTTTTGACATGCTCAAATCCCTGAATCGGGAGCAGCGTCTTAAAATCCCCGGCATGATCCCCATGCGGGTAGATATGATCGTGGTGGCGAGCTGCCTGATCGAATTTATTCTCCGCTATGTGCCCGTGGAAGCCATGGTTTGCTCTTATTATTCTTTGAAAGAAGGAGTCGTCTTCCGCTTATTGGAGAAGGCTGAATTGTAATTCCTGCAGGATCGTGCCACTTTTTTTGCCCCTTTCGGGAGAGCATACGACATAAAAACCATTTTTCGCATGATTCCCCGGTCGGATTTTTCAGTTAAAAATCAGCACCCAACATTTTCCTGAATCCCTATCTTTGCCAACACAGAGACTATTGAACCTATTTGCAATGCAAACTTACTCCTACGACCAACTCTTTCACTTCACCTATCATATGCTTGTGAAAATCGGCTGCCCAAAGCACGATGCAAAAATCGCATCTGAAGTGTTGCTTTCGGCCGACCTGAGAGGAGTGGACAGTCATGGTGTCGCGCGACTTTCAGGCTATGTGAGACTGTGGGAAAAGGGCAGGATCAACCCCACTCCCAACGTGCGCGTCAGCTATGAAACTCCCTCCACGGCGGTGGTCGATGGAGACAGCGGTTTGGGCTTGGTCGTCGCACCGTTTGCTATGCAAGTGGCTATCGAAAAAGCCAAAAACGTGGGTACTGGCTGGGTGTCGGTGAAAAACTCCAACCACTACGGCATCGCCGGCTACCATGCAATGATGGCCTTGGAGCATGACATGATAGGAATCTCCCTGACCAATGCCAGTCCGCTGGTCGCACCGACTTTTTCCAAAGAACGACTGCTCGGCACCAACCCCATCTCGGTAGCCATTCCTGCCAAAGATCAACCTCCCTTCGTAGCGGACATGGCGACGACTACCGCTGCCAACGGCAAACTGGAAATCCTCCAACGAAAAGGTCTCGACACACCAACGGGTTGGGTGCAGGACAAAGAAGGTGAGCCAACCACCTCTGCCAACGGGGTGAAGAATGGTGGCGCATTATTGCCTTTGGGCGGTGACCGCGAGCACGGTTCGCACAAAGGCTACGCGCTCGGTTCCATCGTGGACATCTTCTCGGCAGTCCTTTCCGGCGCCAATTATGGACCTTGGGTACCTCCATTCGTTGCTTTTCTCGATCCTTTGCCCAATCTAGTTGGCGAGGGAATCGGCCACTTTTTCGGGGCCATGCGAGTGGATGCCTTCCGCCCCGCGGATGAGTTCAAGTCTCACATGGACAACTGGATCACCCGATTCCGCTCCGCCGAGACTACTCCGGGCAATGAGAAAGTCCTGATCCCCGGCGATCCGGAGCGGGAACTGGAGGCCATCCGTATGAAGGATGGAATTCCTCTGCTCGATCCTGTGGTGAAGGATCTGACAGAATTAGGAGAGCGGTTTGGGGTGAAGTTTTAAGGGATGTCGGGTGTTGGATGACCGATGTCGGGTGATGTAAAATTCATATGTCAACAGGAATTCCTAGAAAAAGAGTCAACTTGATTTTCTACCTTGGAATGGCAATCCGACCTACCCATGTCCGAAAACCCCAAGAAATTTAGACTCGACCGAACCGCCTTCCATGCAAGAAATGCGTCGCAACAGGTGAACTATGGGAAAGAGTACCAAAATCTGACTTGGCAAGAGAGGATGCAAATCCATAAGTATCTCAACAGCATCGCCTATGGATATGATATGGACAATCCTCCGAGGATGGACAGGACTGCATTTCGAACAAAGTCAAGGAAGTGATGGGGAACATTTTTGAAGATGATTTCAGGGATTTTTTATCAGCCCTCAACAACCGAAAAGTTGACTACATACTGGTTGGAGGGTATTCCGTCATCATCCACGGATATCCCAGGACTACGGGTGACATGGATCTCTGGGTGCGAAAGACTCGGGAAAACTACCAAAAGCTGGTGGATGCTTTCTCTGAATTTGGAATGCCAACATTCGATATGACTGAGGAAAACTTCCTCTACCATCCAGAATGGGACGTATTCTCATTTGGAAGACCTCCCGCGGCAATTGACATCATGACGAAAGTAAAAGGACTGGACTTCGACCAGACTTTTGAACATGCCAAATTCTATGATGACGGAGGACTTTTGGTCAGGACGATTCATAAAAACGACCTGCTCTCGGCGAAAACCGCCGCCAATAGACCGAAAGATTTGGACGACTTGGAGAATATTAGATAACATTCGACTTCATGCCCCTCACTCCCCTCGCTTTCCGCACCTCCTTCGAAGAAAACCCAAAGCTTGCCAAAGCCGCTCATAACCTGAGTTCATTGCTCTCTGCAATCGAACAAAAGGCAATTCCTGAGACGCAAACACAAAAAATCAACGAGGCCATAGCAGGCGTGAACAGCTTTCCTGGCCCAGATCCGGAACTTGTCAAGCAATTCAAATCCGCGCAAATCGGAATTTTAAGCCTTTTGGAAAGCGACCTTCAACTCGTGCCAAAGAACCATTACCAGAATCAATGGCTGGCACTTGGACTGGCTGCATTTGGCATTCCCTTAGGCGTAGCTTTTGGTGCTGCCTTGGGAAACATGGCGTTTATCGGTATTGGCATTCCCATCGGAATGTCCATTGGCATCGCGGTTGGTACCAGCAAAGACAACCAGGCTAAATTGGAAGGGCGCCAATTAGACTGGATCGCGAAGTAGGACAATCGGTAAATCTCTTCCGCTTTTCACCTACATGCATTTCTTTTAAGCAGGCGATCCTTGTCCCAAAATGTCTTGGCAAAGCACCTTCTTTTTGTAATTTAAGGCACCAGTCACCTCAAACCCAAAATTGATGAACCGCCTCAATAGAAGAGAATTTTTAAAAGGAAGTAGCGCTCTCATGACCCTCGCCAGCTTTGGCCTGCTGGGGATGGATTTCAAAGACCGAAAAGGTCCGCTCCAAGTAGCACTCATCGGCACGGGCTGGTACGGCAAATCGGATCTCTTTCGATTGATCCAAGTGGCAGACGTCGAAGTGGTGGCACTTTGCGACGTGGACAGCAAGCAGCTGGCTGAGGCAGGAAGACTCGTCTCCACCCGACAAAAGTCCGGCAAAGTTCCTGCCCTCTACGAGGATTACAAAGAGCTTTTGGCCAAGGAAAAACCCGAGTATGTGCTCATCGGCTCGCCCGATCACTGGCATGCCCTGATGGCCATCGATGCCGTGAAAAGCGGTGCGCATGTCTACTTGCAAAAACCGATTTCGGTCGATGTCATCGAAGGCGAGGCGATCTTGGCAGCAGCCAGAAAGTACGACCGCAAAGTCCAGATCGGCACCCAGCGTCGCAGCACGCCACATTTGGTCCAGGCCAAAAAAGAAATTATTGACTCAGGCAAGCTCGGCAAGATCTCCCATGCAGAAGTTTGCTGCTACTACCACATGCGAAACAGAAGTCATCCAGAGGTGATTCCTGTTCCGGAAAACGTAAATTATGACCTTTGGGCAGGGCCCGCGCCCATGCTTCCTTATCGGGGAATCTTGCATCGCGGCTGGCGGGCTTTTATGGAATACGGCAATGGCATCGTGGGCGATATGTGCGTGCACATGCTCGACGCCGTGCGCTGGATGCTGGATTTGGGTTGGCCTGTGCAGGTCACTTCCACCGGCGGGATTTATGTGGATAAAGAGTCCATCTCCAATATTTCCGACACCCAGACAGCCATCTTTGAATTTAATGAGCTAAATGTCATCTGGCAGCATCGCAGCTGGGGCAATCCCGTGGACAAGGACTATCCGTGGGCTTTTAAGATCTATGGAGAAAATGGAATGCTGGCCGGAAGTCCGATGCGGGCAGATTTTTATCCCGTCGGAAAAGAAGATCCTATCCACTACGATGTGGTGCTCGAAAAGGAGCAATATCCGGAAGATGTGACCGAAAAAGACATCGAAATCCACGCAGCTCCGGCCACCCGTGAGCAGATGAAAAACTGGCTACAAGCCATCGATTCCAACACCTTGCCTGTGGCGGACGTTCTCCAAGGCCATATCTCCACCGCCTCTTGCATCCTGGCAAATATGTCCATGGACCTGGGTGGAAGGCCGCTGCGCTATGATCCCAAAACCATGACGGTGGTCGACGACGAGGAAGCTACCAAGCTTTTGAGAAGGCCTTATCGGGATGGCTATGTGCATCCGGTACCGAACAAGGTTTAGAGTTTGAAATTCGAAATTTTCGTGGATAGATTTTAACTTTTAATTGCAGCCTGTGGCAACTAGATATCAAAGATCCTATCTCCATAGGATTCTAATAATTGGACTTATCACAATAGGCATAGCAATTTACCTTTTATCCAACCTCCTTACATTCAAATTCCAACTAGTAGAAATAAAAGGGGTTATCCAAGATTCTGAAACCTATGTATCGACAGTAACAGAAAAGGTAAGAGGGACCAAAAGCCAAAAGTCTGAACTTATTTTTTCCATTTACGACAGAAACCAAATTTATAGACTCATCAAGAATATTGGGAATGATTACCGAAACGAAGAATTTGAGAATTTGTTAAACTCTTTGAAAAAAGCGGATTCTGTTTCCATTTGGATAAAAAAAACAGAACTGGATTCATCGGATCCTAAAGTTTTTCAAATTGATGTCGATCAAAAAACAGTCCTCCAATTTGAAAAAGTCAGAACAGAAAATGGCGTTTTATTTCTGATAGTATTTGTCACCGGGATTTCCTTCCTGTTATTCTATTTTTCGAGAATTAATCCAGATAGATTCCATAGTCTCTTTCGCAGACTATGGCCAAAAGAAGCCAAGGATATTGTATGAATGAATTGCAATCAGATTTTATTTGAGGCAACACTCCGTTTATCCAATTCCAGTTGGTAAGGGTTTGTGTTTTTGTATCTTAATAGACTCAATTAACCTCAAACCCAATCTACATGAATGCACTCAATCGAAGGGATTTCCTCAAAGGCTCCTCAGCCCTCGCTACCCTCGCCAGTTTCGGCCTGTTGGGGATGGACTTCAAAGATCAGGAAGGCCCTCTCAGAGTCGCCCTGATCGGCTCCGGCTGGTATGGCAAATCGGATCTTTTTCGCCTCATCCAAGTCGCCGATGTGGAAGTAGTCGGACTTTGTGATCCTGACAAAAACATGCTCAAAGCCGCCGGAGACATGGTGGCCACCCGCCAAAAGTCCGGCAAAGTACCGGCACTTTACGAAGACTACAAGGAGCTTTTGGCGAAGGAAAAACCGGAGTTCGTCCTGATCGGCTCTCCGGATCACTGGCATGCGCTGCAATGCATCGATGCGCTCAAAGCCGGAGCGCATGTCTATGTGCAAAAACCCATCTCGGTCGATGTGATCGAAGGCGAAGCCATGGTGGCCGCCGCCAGAAAATACCACAAGAAAGTCCAGGTCGGTACTCAGCGCAAAAGCACGCCACACCTGATCGATGCTAAGGAGCAGATCATCGATACCGGCAAGCTGGGCAAGATCTCTCACGTGGAAGTGTGCTGCTACTACCACATGCGCGCCAACGGAAATCCACCTGTAGAGCCTGTTCCTGACTTTTTCAACTACGAGCTATGGACTGGCCCGGCGCCACTTCGACCCTACGACGGCATCCCTCACAAACGCTGGTGGAGAACTTTCATCGAATATGGCAACGGCATCACCGGCGACATGTGCGTCCACATGCTGGATACGGTACGTTGGATGCTGAAGCTTGGCTGGCCGACTCAGATCACCTCCACAGGCGGCATTTACGTTCAAAAAGAAGGAAAGTCCAACATTTCCGACACCCAGTCGGCCATCTTCGAATACCCGGAACTGAACGTCGTTTGGCAACACAGGACATGGGGAAATCCGGATGACCCAACCTATCCATGGGCTTTTAAGATATTTGGAGACAAAGGAATGCTGGCAGGAAGCACCATGCAGGCGGACTACACACCTTTGGATAAAAACGAAAAGCCCATCCATTTTGACTGTCTGTTTGAGCGGGAAAAATATCCGGAGGACGTCAATGAGCCCGACATTGAGCTCAATGCCGCACCGGCTACCCGACTTCACATGCGAAATTGGTTGGAAGCCATTGACAAAAACACACTTCCAGTAGCCGACATCGAAGAGGGTCATATCTCCACCGCCGCCTGCATCCTGGCCAATATCTCCATGGATCTGGGAGGGCGAACCTTGAAGTACGACCCCAAAACGATGACTGTCATCGGGGACAAAGAAGCGACTGCCCGACTTCGCAGACCCTATCGAAAGGGCTACACGCATCCAGAACCAAAAAGTGTTTAACCCTCTCTTTTTAACTGAAAAAAATTATCCCGAACAAATGGCACTGTTCGGGATTTTTTTTCTGAAAATCAGATATTTAAACAGTAATCATCCCTGCAAATCTAAAATTTATTTTTAGATTTGCAGGGATGATTACTCGAAAAATAGAAGACGATTTCATTTTCTCCATCCAAAACTTTCCGGTAACCGGACTGGTTGGACCAAGACAAGTGGGAAAAACCACCTTGGCCAAAACCACTGTTTACCCCTCAGACTCCATATATCTGGACTTGGAAAAAAACTCAGATCTCAGCAAAATCGAAGATCCGGAGCTGTTTTTCACTGAATACCACAACAGGACAATCATACTGGATGAAATCCAACATGTTCCCAACCTTTTTCCATTGATCCGTGCCATGGTAGATGATAATCGCCGGCCGGGGAAATTTATAATCCTTGGTTCTGCCTCCCCCGAACTCCTGCGTCAGAGTTCCGAAAGTTTGGCAGGCAGGATCAACTACCTGGAAATGACCCCGCTGAATCTTCTTGAAATCAATCCAGAGGATCAGAACAAATTGTGGCTGATGGGAGGCTTTCCTGAACCCTTTCTTAAGGACACAAAACGATTCACTACGGAATGGTATAAATCCCTTATCTCCAGCTATGTACAAAGAGACCTGCCAAATTATGGACTTCCGGCAGATCCAGGGCTAACCAGAAAACTGTTGATGATGATAGCGTCCTCCAACGGTGGCGTGCTCAACTACACCACATTTGGGAAATCCTTGGGCTTGACCATCCCTACGATCAAGACCTATCTGAAATTCTTGATCGAGGCTTTTTTGGTGAGGGAACTTCCCTCTTGGCATGTGAATCTCAAAAAAAGACTGGTCAAGTCTCCTAAATTATATTTCCGAGACACAGGCATGCTCCACAATCTTTTGGGAATTTCTTCTTTGGAAAATCTCTTTGGCAATATTGTTCTGGGAAGCTCGTGGGAAACTTTTGTGATCAATCAGGTTTTTTCTGTATTGAATTCAGATGACCAGATGTATTACTACCGAACCCAAGACGGCGCCGAAATCGACCTCCTGATCCGCAGAAACGACAAATGGCTGGCTGCAGCTGAGCTCAAATTCAGCTCTGCCCCGATCCTGACAAAAGGAACCCACATTGCTATGGAGGATCTCCAAATCCCCCTGCTGCATGTCATTGTACCGAAAAATGAAAACTACCCGCTGAGCAAAAATATCCGAGTGATCGGACTCGAAGGATTTTTAGAGTTGCTGGATCAATCCAAAAGCCACTGAGTCTGAACGTGCGAGATTCCTCAAATCTGGGATCTCAAAAGATCCAAAAACTCCCGATCCAACTTTTCCCCATACCAGTCCTCATAGGCCACATCTTTCCTTCCTGAGTTCAAGATGCCGAATGTCCCTGAAAACTCCCAAATCCCGAATCCCACTTCCATTTCTTTCAAAACTTGTAGCACATCTCCAAACCACGCCAGAAATACTTCATGCGGAGTCTGATTGTAGCAGCCACATTCACCGCAATGCACCCCGACACCCTGATCGATCAGTGATTTCCAGGGCGCATAATATTCTCTGATACTCTCTATATCGAGTAATTTCTCCCCTTGTTGGAAAGGCCAAGCCACCGGTGGAACAGACTCGGGATCTTTGTACACCCAACCCGCCTTGTAATGCGAAATCGGAAAAGGATAATAACCTCTACAGCTCTGCGACAGATCCAAATCAGCCAATTCCGGCATGGCGATCCCCCCGCCACCATTGCCGTCTGCGATTACCAAACGCTTCTTGCTGATTGACTTGATCGTCTCCAGCGCCGCCTTCGCCACACGTCGATAGTCGGCAATAGCCACCGGTCCTCCCTGGCTGTGTTGGTCGTTTGGATTTTCGCGTTGGAAAGGCTCATTCACCAGATCGAAACTCAGCTTTTTGGACGAAATGCCCCGATAGCGCTTGGCCCACATTTCCCAATGCGCACAAAACGCATCCAACGCTTCCTGATCTTTCCACAAATTATACGGCTCCTCAAAACCCGCATTGATGCAAAAACCCGGTGCTCGATGGAGGTTCAAGCTCACATGCAGTCCCTGGTTGATGCTTCGCTCCACCAACTGATCCACCTTTTCCAAGCGGCTTTCGTCAAAATTAAGCACCTCATCCGGGAGAATCGGACGCGTTCGGTCAAAAGCCAAGTAGCTCGGATAGGAGATGGGCACACGGACAAAATCGAAACCCCAATCCGCAATCCATTTGAGATAATCCGGCTTGGTCGGTCTCCCTTGATCAGGATTATGGGAGAAAAAGTCCAGTAAGTTAAAGCCTTTCCAAGCGGGAAGTTTATTTTTCGGTTTCGCTGGCGCAAAAGAAGAAAGCGGAACCAAACCTACTCCGGCTGACACGAATGCGGTTTTTTTCAAAAATCTCGACGGGAATCTTGGGAAATCATCGGCTTACTGGTTGTTAATTGAATTGAAAAATAAGGACATGTCCCTCAAAAGTTGCATCCGAAGAAAACTTTTACACTTCTGGCTTGTGCTTTATGTGGGATTTACCCTTGCGCTTACGCCACATCATTGCCGCAAGATTTCATTCAGAATTAAAAGCTGAAAACAAATCAATTTTCCAGGCTAGGCACAATAGGATGCGTTGTTTACGTCTCAAAAAATTTCTGCATCGAATCCAGTTCGCTGTACATTAAACGCAAAAAAACGCTTTCGCTCAAGTCGTCTTTAATACAGCTAGAGCTCCAAAAATCTGAAAGACAGGAGGTTCCAAAGCGTAAGAAAGTTTCTTATGTCTAAAGGCTTGACTTCAGAAATTACCGCGAATCCGGGCTGAAAGGGAGCAAAACCTCATTTAACCTCAAATCTAATTCCCTCTGCGGCATTTGGATTATCCGATAGTAAGGCCTGAGTCTCAAGGGAGACGAATCTCTATCCTGATAATATGCGATCAGTCGATCTAGCTCATCGAGATCCAATGCCTCAATCTTGACTTTAGCCAATCCGTCCTGAACCATCTCGATCCGCTCTGCGGCTGCTCGACTAATATCGATCTGCCGCTTGGAATAGATCGGTAATCGGTCGTTGATCCGCACCACTACCGAGAGCTTGTTTTTCTGATTGATCACACGCACCCATGTCCCAAGAGGAAGACGTTTGTGAGCTGCTGTTAGACTGTCCAGTGAAAAAACTTCCCCATTGGCGGTCTTTTTCCCATGGAATTTTTTCCCATAGAAACTTGCCATCCCCTCCTGAACCCGCAGGGAATCTACCTGAGCATTTGCCCGCAAGGCGATGAGCCCAAAAACAAAAATCAATACCAATCGAAATTGCACTGCCGAATTTAATGTCTTCGCCCGCTTTCCCAATAAAAGTGCCAATTGCTGACGAGAGAATATTATCCCTTGGAGGATTTCCGTAACACGATTACCTTAGTAGATGTTGATTCAATATTAGCGACACCAAACTATAAACCAGGTCTCGAAAAGTTCACGCCGTGCTGTGGATCATCGACCGTTGACCCATGAAGATCCTCCACACCGCCGACTGGCATCTCGGCAAGCGCCTTCAGGAATATTCCCGACTCGAGGAGCAAAAGCTCGTGCTCGAAGAAATTTGCCTGATCGCCGACGATGAAAATATCGACTTGGTACTCCTCGCCGGAGACATCTTCGATAGCTTCAATCCCGCCCACGAAGCGGTCGAGTTGCTGTACAAAACCCTGCGAAAACTTTCCAAAAACGGCAGCCGCCCCATCATCGCGATCTCCGGCAATCACGACAGCAACCAATTTATCGAAGCTCCGGATCCCCTGGCGAGAGAGCTGGGAATCTTTTTTTACAGCCGCTACGACTCGGTGATCCCTGTTGGCAAGCTTGACTCCGGAGTGGAGATCACCCGCTCGGCCAGCGGCTTTCTGGAGCTCAAGCTTCCAACTTTTGATTTCCCCGTTCGGGTGATCTTGGCACCTTATGCCAATGAAGTTTCGCTGAAAACGTATCTGGGAGAAGGTGATCGGGAAGCTGAGTTTCGCACACTCTTATCCCAAAGCTGGCGGAATATCGCGGACGAATACTGCGATCCTGCCGGAGTAAATTTTTTGTTGGGCCATTTCTTTTTCATGAAAGAAGGAGAAAAACCCGAAGTCGAACCCGAGTCTGAGCGTCCGATCCTGCATGTGGGCGGCACACAGGCGATCTTCACCCAAAATCTACCTAGCCAAATCCAATATGCCGCTCTGGGTCACCTACACCGCTACCACGCGGTGGGGCACGACAGCTTCCCGGTCGTCTATGCCAGTTCACCGCTGGCCTACTCCTTTTTGGAAGCAGATCAGGAAAAAAAAGTCGTAATCCTCGAAGCTGAACCGGACAAGCCGGTCACCTACAGCCCGATTGGTTTGAAGCAAGGCAGACCATTGTTTCGAAAAACGTTTGACCAGCTCGCCACCGCCATCGAATGGCTGCAAACCAATCCCTATTGCTTCGTGGAGCTCACCTTTATAACAGAACACTCCATAGATGCTGCAACCCGCAAGGCGATTCTAAAAGCCCACGACGGCATCGTCAACCTTATTCCGCAGCTCAAAAACCCGTCGGGCAGAGACAATTTTTCCCTGAAAGCCGAGGACCTGAACAAGGACATGGAGAGCCTTTTTAAGCTTTTCTACGAAAGTGAAAAAGGCCAGGAACCCAACGCTGAACTGCTGGAGATTTTCAGAGAAGTCATCAGCCAAAACGACGAAGTATGATCCCTGTACGACTCGACATCCAAGGCCTCTATTCCTACCGGGAAAAGCAAACCATCGACTTCACTCAGCTCACCGGAGCCGGGCTTTTCGGGATTTTTGGCGCTGTCGGCAGCGGAAAATCTTCTATCTTGGAAGCGGTGCTTTTAGCGCTCTATGGCAGCACCGAGCGGCTTTCTGACCGGGGGGAAAAGAACAGCATGCTAAACCTTCAGAGCGATCACCTGCTCCTGAACTTCGAATTCAATGCTGGGCAGAATAACGCCAAAACCTACCTCGCGCGCTATTCCGCCAAACGAAACCCGAAAAACTTCGAGGAGGTAAAGCCCGCCGAGCACGTGTTTTATGAAAAAATCGACGGCGACTGGGTGCCGGTCACGGCCTCCGGGGAGCACCTCGTCGGGATGAAAAAGGAACATTTCAAACAAACCGTCATCATCCCGCAAGGCAAGTTCCGAGAGTTTATCGATCTGACTCCTGGGCCGAGAGCGGAGATGATGAAGGAGCTTTTCGGATTGGAGCGCTTTGATCTTTCACGAAAGACCGGCTCGCTACTGAAGGTAGTGAGGGAGGAAAAAATCAGACTGGACACGCAGATTTCGGCCTTGGAACATCTTACCCAAGAGATCCTGTCGGAAAGAGAAATGCGACTAACCGAACTGCAAAAGCAAAGCGTCGAAGTCTCTCAAAAGCTACAGGTAGCCGAGCTAGAACTCCGCAGAAAAGAAGCCCAGCAAGCCAAGTACCGGCAGCTGCTAAAATTCAGGGAGGAGAAAACCGAGCTACTTGCTCTAAAACCTGAGATTGAGACTAGACGACAGCTGCATTCGGAATTTATCACCGCCAAAACCCACCTTCGCCCGGTTTGGGATCAGCTCAGCGAGACAAAAGCCGATCTGGAAAAATACACGGTCAGCGTCACCGACTGCGAGCGGTTCAAGATTGAATTTGCGAGGGAAGTCGCACTTTTGGAAAAGGAAGAAATCGAACTCAAACAGAAAAATCAGGAGCGTTCGGCCCGTGAAAGCAAGATTCGAGATCTGAAGAAAGTGATCGAAATTCAGCTTCTGAACCAAAATTTAGCCCAGGCAACCGCTGCTTTGGAAACGCTAAGACCCGAGATAGACACTAGAAAACATGCTTTAAACTCTCTGGAAACGACAATCAACGAAGTCGAAAAGAGAGCAGATGGGATGGACGCAACAGATAGCAGTCAGCTGGCCCAGTGGATGAGCGACGCCAAAGATTGGGCAAATTGGCTGGAGCAGCTCGCAAAGCTGGAGCAGGAAATCGCACAAACCTGGACTGAGACAAGCCAAATCTCCAATGCCCTTTCCGAGATCGATGCACAAGTTCCAGCTGGAGAAAAAACGCTTGAGTCCTGGATCACAAACCAAAAGCACCGTCTGCATAAACTGGAAACAGAGCGGGACTCTCTCATCCGAAAACAAGGTCTGGCAGCTCACGTTCACCTGCTCCATGCCGGAGAATCTTGCCCGCTTTGCGGGGCAGTGGACCATCCCAACCCACTCGAGGCGGAGGCTGAGGCGCTTCAACTGCAAGAAAAAACGGCACAAATTCGGGCTGCAAAAGAGCAGATAGACCAGGGTGCAGAACTGCTTCAAAAGCATGCAGAGCTCTCCTTTCATCAGGCAAGCTTCAAAAAATCTATCGCTGTCCAAGAGACTGAAAAAGCTGAGCTTTCAACCAAATTGACAGATTTAAAACAAGCGCTAGAGGACGCTCAAATCAAGTCCTTGGATGACCTGACGCAAAAAATCCAGATCATGCAGCGCAATTCACAGCAAAAAGTCAGCCTTGCCCTAGAAGTGAAAAAGCTGCGCCAACAATGGCAATCCGAACGAATACTGCTGGAAAAATCGGAAAAAGACTACCAAAACCTCCAGCTGAAGCACCAATCGCTGCTATCCAACAGCTCTTCTAAAAAAGAAGAGATCAAAGACATGGCATTTTGTCGGCAGTTTTTCGACAAAGATTCCGACTCGATCCGAGCCACTATTGCGAAGGTGGAAAAGAACATCGAAGAAGCAATCCAGCTTCTGGAAGGCAAGCAAAAACACCTGCGGGAAAAGCGCGGAGAACAAGTCAAAAACCTCGCTGACTTGGAAATCTTCGAAAAACTGAAAGCCCAGAACGCCTCCAAACTGGAAAAACTTAACGCGGATTTTGAGTCCCTGAAATCTCATCATGGCTTCTTGGATGAAGCGAGATTGATTCGGCTTTTTCAGCATTCGCTGGACGCAGAGAAAGTCTTGCGCGAGATCACGGACTTTGACCAAAAACTTGCTATCGCCGAAAACAGGACGGCGGAACTGGAGAATGAAGAGGGAATCAGCGATTTCCGTGAGGAGCTGTTTCAAGAGCTTTTCGCTCAATTCCAAGCGCTGAAATCTGCTATGGAATCCAGCCAAAACGAAGTTCTGCTCTTAGATCGGGAAATCCAGGAGTTGAAGAAAAAACTGCTCGAAAAAACTTCATTGCAAACCTCCCTCGCAAAATTGGACACTCGACTATCCTACCTCGCCGAACTCGAACGGCTATTCAAGGGCAGCGGCTTCGTCAAGTACGTCAGTTCGATCTACTTGAAAGAGCTCTGCAACACGGCCAACCTGCGGTTTATGACGCTGACAAAAAATAGCCTTAGTCTGGAAATCGACGACAACAACACCTTTTGGGTGATTGACTACCTGAACGGAGCCAAAAGACGCTTGCTCAAGACACTCTCCGGGGGACAGACTTTCCAAGCCTCGCTATGCCTGGCTTTGGCTTTAGCAGAAAAGGTCAAATCGCTTAACCAAGCGGACCAAAGCTTCTTCTTCTTGGACGAAGGCTTTGGCGCTTTGGATAGAAATGCCCTGCGCGTCGTATTCGAAACACTCAAATCTCTGCGACACGAAAACCGGATTGTTGGCATCATCAGCCACGTCGAAGAACTACAGCAGGAAGTCGGTGTATTTGCCCAGGTCGAATTGGATCCTGAGAAAGGCTCCAAAGTGAGCTATTCTTACTAGGTTCGAATATTTTGGAACTCGCTAAACGAAAAAAGAGACCCCCTATTTGAGAGGTCTCCTTTTCACTTCAAAAAGAATTACTGTTATTGAAAATCCGCGTCAGTCAGTGACTGATTGAATCTCACAGATACTATTTTGGCTTCCAGTGGAACTGGAAGCATGGGGTTTTTGATCGTCAATAGCATCGGAAACAGGATTCCTTCCACTTCCTGATAGTCCGAATAAGAGATATCCCCGGCAGCAGATGAACTGGTTTTTAACTTGAGACCGGTCTCAACAGCGTAATACTCATCGGTCACAATTCCGGTTGGGGAGGTGATCTGCAGTTTATTCACGGCTACACCTTCCAACTCTTCGATACCGACAAACACCAAAGTGAAACCCAGCTCTGCATAATGCTGCTCAGGGAATACATAGGTTTGTGGTTTTAGCATTGCAATGGTTTCCTCAGGAAGTTCCTGCGTCTGTCCCATCATCACCATTTGTCCTTTGCCATTCACGAGTAGTGTCTTCTGCAGCACATTTCCTCCGACTGCGGTGGATTGCATCAAGCGCACATTTTCAGAATCGGAGATCGTCTTGATCTCGATCACTTGCCCCTGAAAATTGGCCTCTGCGGACATGCTCGCATTTTTAATGCTTTTGATTTTGGCCTCACCGCCTACCGCTTTGAGATAGTTGGCGATCACTGTTTCCGGGTCGTTCTCTGCGATCACCTTGGACTCGTAAGTCGGGATGATTTTTTCAGCGAAAAGTTCGCCTTGTACAGACGCGACCAAAAACGCTGCTACTGCTAATATTTTGATTTTCATGGTATCCGTTTTTCTCTTTGGGTAGGGAAAAAAGAGGTGATTGCTCCCCGCTTTCGTCGATTAGTTAATATCCGCATCTGCGATGGGCACATTCAATTCCAGCAAAGTTACTTTAGCTTCCAATGGAACCGGGATAGCTGGAGACTTGATCGTCCAGGCCATTGGCAACAACACCCCGTCCTTGGCTTGGTAGTCGGAGTAGAATGTATCCCCAGAGGCGGGGTTTTCATACTTGATCTTCAACCCTGAATCCTGCGCGTAGTAGTTGATTAACTTCGCACCAGAAGCCGCCGAGATGATCACCTTATAAGCAGGAGTACCATCGACATCCTTCAAGCCATCAAAGGTAAGCGTGTAGCCCATTTCCTGATAGATTGCTTCTGGGAATAGAAAAGAGTTCAGCTTTACAGCTTCCAATTGTTCTCCGGCCAATTCCATCTGCTGACCTTGCGCAGAGATCGATGCTTTGCCGTCTGCCAAAGTGGTTTTCTGCATCACATTTCCTCCCACGGAAAGCTTCTGTCCGTAACGACCGTTTTGAGAATCGTAGAAAAAGGCAATGTTCAGCGCAGTGCCCATCACGTCAGCATCCATGGAGATTTTGGCAGTCTTGATTGCCTTCACTTTTTCTACACCACCAATCGCGGTCAGGTAGGACTCCAGTACTTTCTCAGCAGTCATATCCGCATCAGCGGTCAATTCTTTGGCAGGCTGCCCCATATTGTCATACATTGTGACCTTACCAAACTGCGCCAGTTTTTCTTTGATATCTGCGCCATTGCCTACTGCGGTGATGATGAATTTATCTGGCTCGATGAGATCTTTGGCCGCAGCGTCAATATCAGCCACGGTCAGGGCGTTGAGTTTCTGGAGATAAGTCTCGTAGTAGTCTTTAGGCAACTTGTAGCGATCGATATTCAGTGCAAAGTTTGCCACTGTCGAAGGCTGCTCCAGCGAGCGCCCAAAGCTTCCGGATAATTCCGCCTTGGCTTTGGCAAGCTCCTCTTCGGTCACGCCATTTTCCACCAAATTCTGAATTTCGTGAATGAACTCGTAAACCGCCGAGTCCGTCACTTCGGTGCGGACGGAGGCATTGGCAGAGATGGTAGCGACCAATTTATCAGCGCCGATAGAGGAGTAAGCCCCATAAGTGTAGCCTTTGTCTTCGCGTAGATTCATGAATAGGCGAGACGCAGACCCTCCACCCAAAATTTGGTTGAGCACTCGGCTGGAGATGTAGTCGGCATCCCCGATTTTCATCTGCACGGGCTGAGTCAGGTTGATCACCGACTGCACGGAGGAACTTCTATCCACCAGCGCGACGGCTCTCTTGGACGCACGCTCAGGCACCGGATAGGTAAATTTTGGCACCTCGCCTCCAACCCACTTGCCAAAATACTGCTTGGCAACTTTCTCCGCTTCGGCTTTGTCCATGTCTCCGACGATAGCCAAGTAAGCGATATTTGGCTTAAAATACGTTGTATAGTAGTTTTTGACATCGTCAACAGTAATGTTGTTGATTGTCGCTTCGGATTCCATCTCACCATAAGGATGGTCTTTGCCAAATACTACCGAGGCGGCCAGTCGTGAGGAAATCGCATTCGGATTGTCCTTGCTTTGCGCCAGCCCAGTCAGCGATTGCTTCTTTAGTTTGTCGAGTTCTTCCTGCGGAAAAACAGGGTTGTATAGCACATCCGCCATAAGTTCAAGGATCTTGTCCTGGTGCTTTTTCAAAGAAGAGGCAAACATTGAGGTCGAAGAAGCGCTGAGACTCCCGCCGATAAAATCAACCTGCTGATCCAATTGGTCTTTGGTGCGGTTTTTCGTCCCACCCATCATCATCTCTCCGACGAATCCGGTCATCCCTGCCTTGTCTCCTTCCAAAATCGGATCACGCTCCAGCACGAGCGTAAAGGATACGCGGGGCAGTTTGGTGTTTTTCACCACAAACACTTTCAGTCCATTGTCCAAAGTGAAGGTCTCCGCTTCCCCGATTTTGATCTCGGGAGCTGGCCCGGCGACGGGAAATTTACTTCGGTCAACCTGAGCAAAACTGCCCACTGCGACCACAAGTGTCATTACAAAAGCTATTGCTATTTTTTTCATGTGTCTATAATTTGATTGTAAAGGCCACATGGAATCTCGCATGGATGAAAATACTCTACAACAGGAAGCCTGTATCATGCTTGATTTCATGTCTTTAGGATCGATTAGGTCAAACAATTACTCAACGGTTGGCTGTGCCGATTTTGGCAGGTAATACAACACGACTCTACCCTGCAGATCCAGGTATTCCTTGGCTACCCGCTGGATATCGGCTTTGGTCACGTTGGAGAATTTCTCCATCAGTTGATTGATGTACTCAGTGTCTCCATAGATTACGTTCGCCTCGGCCAGATTTTCGGCGATGCCCGCCATGGTCGAGTTGCTGCTCACGATGCTGTTTTCCATCTGGTTTTTCAGCTTGGTAAACTCCTCATCCGAGATCCCCTCATCCTGCACCTGCTTTATCAATTTGTCGATTTCCGTCTCCAAATCTTGAGGTTCTACACCCATATTGGTGATGCCATACATGAGGAAGATACCGCCGTCTTCCAGTTCCAAAGGAATCGCCGCTACTACCAAAGCCTTCTGCTGTTTATCCACCAACTCCTTGGTCATCAGCGAGGAATTGCCTCCAGTCAGGTAGGTCGAAAGCATCGACAACGCATAGCTGTCGGGATGGTTTCTCGGAGGAAGATTGTAGGATTGGATGACCGCCGGGATCTGAATGTTGTCATAGATGATGTCGCGAACTTCAGTCGTTTTCTTAGGCTCAATGACGTCCGGTCGATAGATTTCCTTCGTTCCTTTTGGGATTTCTGCAAAATATTCCTTCACCCATTTCTCCGTCTGAGCATAATCAATGTCACCCGCGATGGTCAAGGTCGCATTGTTTGGCACATAGAAATCCTTATAAAATTGCTGGAACTCTTCAATCGTCGCTGCATTCAGGTGATCCATGGATCCGATTGGAGCCCATTGATAGGGATGAACCGAATAAGCTCTTACAAGAGTCTCCGGTAGAATCGTCCCGTATGGCTGATTTTCGTAGCGCTGTCTCCGCTCCTCCTTCACTACCTCCCGCTGCGTATCTACTCCGGTTTGATCGACTTTGGAATGTAGCATCCGCTCACTTTCCATGTACAGCGCCAGCTCTAGTTCATTGGACGGCAACAACTCGTAGTAATAGGTGATGTCGTTGGAGGTGTAGGCATTGAGTGTGCCGCCACGGCTTTGGATGATGTTCATGTACTGGCCTCGGTCGATATTCTCTGAGCCTTCAAACATCAAGTGCTCGAAGAAATGGGCAAAGCCAGTTCGTTCGGGGTTTTCGTTTTTGGAACCGACATGGTACAACACGGAAGTCACGACAATCGGGGTCGTATTATCCTGGTGCATGATGACATGCAGGCCGTTGTCCAAGGTAAACTCCTTAAACTCGATCTTGTTTTGGGCAAATGCGGGCAAGGTCAGCAGGCCCAGCATGCACCCGATTAGGGTAGTTTTTTTCATGGTAAAAAGATTGGGTTAAAATCCATTGGCAGTAATAATCATCTAAATAAGCAGTCTTTTCAAAATGTTCAATTAGAAAGTTAAGCAGATTACCGATAAGGCCGGTTAAAAGTTTTAAAACCGAAGAGCCAGTACATATAACGACAAAAGGCTGCCCGATTGCGGACAGCCTTGAAGTTTACGGGTTGAGTCGAGCTAGGATCTCTTTGGCTTCGTGCCATTTGAGTCTAGGTCCAAACTGGCTCACAATCTTCGAGCTTGCCATCGATGCCAATTTCCCGCTGGAAGCGTAGCTATGCCCATTGGTAATACCATAGAGAAAAGCTCCAGCAAACATATCTCCTGCACCGTTGCTGTCGATAGCCGTAGTCGGATAGGGCTCGATGTCGATGAAGGTATCTCCGTCGAAGATCATCGCGCCATTTTTGCCGAGAGTGATCACGAAGTGCTTGGCGTACTTGACCATCTCCTCTCTGGCTTCTATCAAAGTGTCTTTTTCCGTGAAAAGCATGGCTTCTTCTTCGTTTGCAAAAAGTAAGTCAATGCCAGAGCCGATCACATCGTCAAAATTTTGCTTGAAATACTTCACCATCGCCGGATCCGAAAAGGTCAGCGCCACTTTGGTGCCTGCTTCCTCGGCCACTTTCTTGGCATGGATCATCGCCTCTTTGCCATTCGGCGACGTCACCAGATAGCCTTCAATAAACAGGTATTTGGAATCGCGGATGGCAGAATCATGGATGTCCTGAGTGGAGAAGTTCTGAGTGATGCCCAGAAAAGTGTTCATCGTCCGCTCGGAGTCTTCGGTCACCATCACGAGACATTTGCCAGTCACACCTGCTTCCAAGGCTTCTTTTTTCAAAGCGATCTCAACTCCTGAGTCAATCAGATCCTGTAGGTAAAAGTGTCCCAGCTCATCATCCGCCACGCGGAAGTTGTAGAAGGACTTGCCACCAAACTGGCTTACCGCCACGATGGAGTTGGCTGCCGATCCGCCGGCCTGCTTTTTGGCTTCAGCTGTGTTGATCACGCCCATGAGGGAGTTTTGGCGCTCCTCATCGACTAAGGTCATGAGACCTTTTTCGACGCCGTTATCTACAAAAAACTGGTCTTTGACTTTAAACTCAATATCTACTAGGGCATTTCCGATGCCGGTTACGTCGTGCTTTTTCATTTATGGGATTGGAAAATTTGAATATTTTAAAATTGGAAGATTGTAGTGCTGGGTGTCAGATGTCCGGTGTCCGATGTCAGTCCGAGCACTGGAGCTACGAGAGTAGCGAATATCGAGGACCTTTCAATCAAAGATCTTGTGTCTCTCGAAAGGCTTCGTCCGATCAAAGAGGTAGCGATAGGTATGATGCGTCTTATAAATCTCTGCCAGCAGTTGCTCGCACACCCGCATCATCTTGGGATTGAAGTCGCCGATCCAGTTCATCTCGATGGTTTTGTAAGGAAAATCATCCCGGCCACTCATCTTGTCATAGCTGATGATGATGGCCGACTCCACTCCCTTGCCCTGATGCTCCGGCACCACGCCAAACACCAGACCGAGCATCTTGTTGGGCGGGGAGAAAGTCTTGTACCAAAGGAATTTGAGCTTGCCTATCAAGTCCATCTTGCCATTCACATGCTTGAAGATCTGGTTGATCTCCGGGATCTGGATGAAAAAACCCACGGGCTCGTCCTTATAAAAGGCGAAATAAATCAAGCGGGGATCGATGATTGGCTTCATCTTGCCAAACATCATCTGGGCTTCCTTAAGTGCAATAGACTTGCCCATGTGGCGGGCCCAAGCTTTATTATAGACCGTCATGAAGTACTCCGGTGCCTTCTCCTGAAGTTCTTTTCCCTGGATGTAGCGAAACGAATAATCCGGATTGGCCATGATGAGGTTCGCCCGCTGGATCATCTTCTCGTCAAAACCCAGTCGCTGCACGGGTCTCATGTAGGTGAATTGCTTGAAATAAAGCTGGAATCCATAGTCTTCGAAAAACTTCTGATAGTAAGGGAAGTTCCACGGCATATTATAGTTCGGCTCGGAGAATCCATCCACCAGCAGTCCCCACCACTTGTCCCGCTCGCCAAAATTGATCGGCCCGTCCATGGCTTCCATGCCTTCGCTTTCCAGCCAGGCTTTGGCCGTGTCAAAAAGCAGAAATGCTGCCTTTTGGTCGTTGATGCATTCGAAGAAACCCAGGCCTCCGGTGGGTTGCTTTTCCTTCATCTTTGGATTGATAAAAGCCGCCACACGGCCGATGGTTTCGCCTTTGTCATTTTGCAAAAGCCAGCGCTTGGCCTTGGCTCCGTTGCGGAAGAGCTTGTTAGTCTCCTTGTGAAAAAGCCCCTCGATGTCCGCATCCAGAGGCCTGATCCAGTTTTTTTCGTTTTTATAGAGCCGCACCGCCATCTCGATAAACTCGCGTTGATGGGCAGGCGTGGTAACTTCAATCAGCTTCATTCGGGTGATTTTAGTCGGCTAAAATACGGGAAGTGGGGGAAAGGGCAAAAAGAGAAGTTTTCCTGCTTCTCCAGAAGCTGGACTTTCAGTTGTGCTGCTTCTCCAGAAGCAGTACTATCAATCGACAAAGGTTCCATTGACCCGTCCTCTAGAAACTGGGCAAAGCAATCCGATTAATACAACTCAACTTTGACCAATCCCTTCATGCCAGCATAATCTCTCGCAGAACTGAATAAATACTCTTCCGGCTCCTCGACAATCATTGCCTCTACAGGATTTTGATGAATATAATGGAGTTTTTGTTCAAAAAAATGGTTTGAATTTATAGCCACTGCATGCAATCCATCAATCCAGAATTTATAATTCGTAATTCTGCTTTGGGTTAGTCCTTTTTCCCGAAAAGCATACAAAATCCATTTTGCCCGGGACTCGATGGATTCTTTTTCCAAACTGGATAGTATCTTTCTTGCAGTAAACTTTTTGAAATCCTGAATCGTGTCGCTCAACCGAAATGCCTCCTTGGAACGGCATAAAAGATGGAGATGGTTACTCATTAAACACCAAGCAAAGACTTCCAGTCCCTTTCTCTCAACACAAAAATTCAAGCTATCGACAACCTCTAGCTTAAATTCTTTTCTGCTAAAAACATCGATCCAATCGACGATTGTAAGGGTCAAAAAGTAAACTGAATTTTGATCTGAAACTTGAAATGGTCTCATAAAAATCGTTTCAAAAAAACTAAACGCTATTTCGTAAGGGAAATACTGCTTCTGGAGAAGCAGCATAACGAGCAAAGTTGTCCGGCTTCTCCAGAATCTGGATTTGATAAAAACAAAAATAAAAAATGCTGCTTCGGGAGAAGCAGCATAGCAAACTTTTAGTCTACGACCTCCGCATACAGATCAAACTCCGTCGCCTCGGTGACTTTGGCATTTACGAAGTCGCCCACACGGCAATAGTGTTTCGATGCATCGATCAGCACCTCATTATCTACCTCCACAGAGTCAAATTCGGTGCGGCCGACGAAGTGTCCACCTTCCTTTTTGTCGATCAACACTTTGAACGTCTTGCCGACTTTCTCCTGGTTTAGATCGTAGCTGATCTGCTCCTGAATCTCCATCAGATGATTCGCACGCTCCTGCTTCACTTCCTGCGGAAGGCTGTCCTCCATGGAGTAGGCGTGGGTATTTTCCTCATGGGAATAGGTAAATACTCCCAGTCGCTCAAACTTCATCCGCTCCACGAAGTCCACCATCTCTTGGTATTCCTTCTCTCCTTCTCCCGGATGACCCGCGATGAGGGTGGTTCGGATCGCGATCTCAGGAATCATATCCCGAATGCTGTGGATCAGTTCTTCCTGCTTTTCTCTCGTGGTCCCACGACGCATCGCTTTCAATACGTCCGTCGAGCCGTGCTGCAAAGGAATATCGAGATACTTACAGATATTCGGACGCTCCTTCATGACTTCGATCACGTCCATCGGGAAGCCGGTCGGATAGGCATAATGTAGGCGAATCCAGTCGATCCCCTCTACATCCGAAAGCTGTCTCATGAGCTCAGCAAGGTTTCTCTTTTTGTAGATATCCAAGCCGTAATAGGTCGAATCCTGCGCGATTAAAAGCAATTCCTTCGTCCCGCCAGCAGCTTTATGTTGGGCTTCTTTGACAAGTTCCTCGATCGGACGGGAGATATGTCCACCCCGCATAATCGGAATGGCGCAAAACGAACATGGTCTATCGCATCCCTCGGAGATCTTCATATAGGCATAGTGAGCCGAGTGCGTCAGCAGTCTTTCCCCCACCAACTCATGCTTGTAGTCCGCCTTGAATTTCTTCAAGATTGCAGGCAAATCCCTGGTTCCAAAAAATGCATCCACCTGCGGGATTTCCTTTTCCAAATCGTCCTTGTAGCGCTGCGAAAGGCAACCCGTCACATAGACTTTGTCCACCAAACCCTGCTCCTTGGCATCCACATATTGCAGGATTGTATCGATGGATTCCTGCTTCGCGTTGTCGATGAAGCCACAGGTATTGATGATGATGATGTTGTTGTCCTGTGAGTTAGACTCGTGGCTGGCATTGATCCCGTTGCCCTTCAACTGGGTGAGTAGGACTTCAGAATCCACCAGGTTTTTGGAGCAACCCATGGTGATAATATTAACCTTGTCTTTCTTTAATGTTCTCGCTTTCACAGGATTCCTTTCGATTTGGGTGGGCAAAGGTAGGGAAAAAGAGTTGAAAAGTGATGAACACTCTAAAGTGGTAAGGTTGACTGAGCTGCACCTTGCAAGCTTTTTCGCCTCGCTTTAATCTAAACATACTGATCGCTTATTCTTAAGTGTAAGCCATGTAATCGAAATGATCCCATTTTCGCTACGCGTCCTAAAAGGAAAACTATCCTCATGCAATATCTCGCGGAGGAGGCTTGCAAAAAAAACTACGCATTCAAACCGCTATACGATACCCATCGCAAATTTATCAAAAACAAACACCGTGAAAGTAACCGCCTTATTACCAGATGAAATGATTCGAGAAGCAATGGAATTATCAGATGCCTCGACCGTCACCGATGCGCTGAAAACCGCGCTTGCGCACTACATTTCGATCGAGAAAATCAAACGAACTTCGAACAGCATCGTCACCGAGCCTTTGGAATTTTACTATACCGCCGCCGAACTTCGATCCAAGAATCAATCATGAGGGACGTTATTTTCGATACATCTATCTGCATCGAATACTTCAGAGAAAACCGTTCCTTCGCAGTCTTTGCTTCAATTTTTCTTCAATAGCACGCTCTCGAATGCCTGATCTTAAACCGTACAGCAAATAGGTTCTAGTTCCCTGCACTTATTTTTTGCTTCGGAAACAGTCGCAGCTTCTGCAAGGGAGGCTGTTTTCCACGATCATTTCGACAAGTTCAATAACCGGTAATCTCCTTCATCAGCCCAAAAAATCCTTTTTTACGCTCGGAGTTGATTCCCCAATCTACCGGCACGCTTTGGTAGCCTTCTTCAAAGGCTTCATCTTTCATCCGATAATCGAAATAGCCCCAAGACGCATAAGCCCCAATGGCTGAGGTGAAATTATTCAGGTCCTGATCAAAATCGAAGTGATCGTCCTCGTTATACACAATCGGCTTCGGCGTATATCCAGCCACATCTCTAGTCTCATCGACTATGGCAGCGATTCGTTTCGGATCCTTTACCCCATTACCATGCAGCAATACATAGTCAGACGCGCGAACCACATTTTCCAGAGGAATAAATCCGCCTCCATAGCTCGTGCTGACCAATAGTCTCCGTCCACTTTTCGCAGGCTTCTTCATCAACTCGATCAACTCATGAACACGCTCTGGCTGGAGAATAGCATGGTCATAGCGGATATTGCATTCGTTGTTTACTTCGATCAGGACATTTCGATAATCTTTCTTCAACACCCAATCCCGTAGTCCCGTGACAGCCTTGATGACTGCCTTTTCATCGACGAGATTTTCATCCTGTCCAAAGTAAAAAAGCCCTATGATCGGAACCATCCCCAAACGATCTGCCTCATTCAAAATCCGCTCCAAGCGGCCTAGATAGGCCTTTCTCATCTTCCCTTTTTCATCAAAAGCCGAATTGATCCAAGGCTGGTTTTGCGAATATCCAAAAGGGCTTCCCCCCTGGAGATTCAGTGTGAAAGAAAGCATCCCGTAGGATTTCCACTCAGCCATGTGCCGGATAAATTCATCCGTATTCCGATCCGCATCCCAGGTTTTGGTATCAGGATACTGCCAATTGGAGATCGTCTCCTGATTGAGATCGTCAAAGATCCCCTGCACCATCCGAGAGTTCATCAGTAGGCCTTCTATCTTTTTTCCGTTCCAAACCCGGCCTTCGTAGGTCGGCTTGCCATTGATAAAAAACTGTTCGCCGCGTATTTCCACTTCGGTCTGACTTTGCGCCGAAGCCCTAGAAGAAATAATTAGGCAAAGGCCAAAAAAGAGCAGATGGATTCTTGACATCATGATCGAAAAGAAAGGTTTCTTGGGTTAAAATTTTCTGAGAAAGTAGGGAAATCCTCCCAAAATCACACACTTACTTTTCCAATCGCCAAAAAGCAGAGATACTTATTATCATTTCATTAATTAGAAACGGATTTGTTAAACTAAGCTTAATCGGTTTCTGTCGTCCGTTCAGCCTAGCACCACTACTTTTGAACCGTACAGCAAATACTTTTTAACTCCTTGCATTTATTTTTTGCCCCGGCTACGGTCGGGGCCACATGCAGGGGAGACATCGACGCAGGATCCGCAGTGGCGAAGGCTGGTTGAAAAAATCTTTCTCTTCCCCCTATTCACAAGACCATTTTGTCAAATTCAAGGCTTCCTGTACCTTGGAATGGAAATTCAATTCCTATGGAATTTACGGCCTCCGACACGCAAAAACTTGTTTTTCAACGAAAATCCCACTCCGACGAAACGCTGCTTCGGCTCTACGAATCCCTCTTGATTCCCCGTCGTATCGAGGAAAAGATGCTTATCCTGCTTCGTCAGGGCAGAATTTCCAAGTGGTTTAGCGGCTGGGGCCAAGAAGCCATCTCCATCGGCGCAGTCAATGCCCTCAAGGCCGACGAGTTCATCCTTCCCATGCATCGGAATCTGGGGATTTTCACCGGCAGAGATATTCCCTTGGAGCGGCTTTTCGCCCAGTTTCAGGGAAAAAAGTCCGGCTTCACCAAAGGTCGAGACCGCTCCTTTCACTTTGGAAGTATAGAACATCATATCGTAGGAATGATCTCACACCTCGGCCCACAACTGGCCATCGCGGATGGGATCGCCCTGGCAGATAAGCTTTCAGGGGAAAAGAAAGTGACGCTGGTTTTCTCGGGTGACGGGGCAAGTTCCGAGGGTGACTTTCACGAAGGATTGAATGTGGCGGCAGTTTGGAAATTGCCGGTGATATTCGTGGTGGAGCACAATGGCTACGGGCTTTCTACTCCCAGCGAGGAGCAGTTTGCTTTCAAATATTTTACAGAAAAAGGCCCCGGATACGGCATGGAGGCAGTTCGGGTTCAAGGCAATAACGTCCTGGAGGTCTACGATACAATCCTGAAACTGGCAGAAGACCTTCGGGAAAACCCAAGGCCTGTATTGGTCGAAGCGATCACCTTTCGCATGCGAGGACATGAAGAAGCTTCCGGCACGAAGTACGTTCCGAAGCAACTCATGGAGGATTGGGCAAAACTTGATCCGGTGGATACTTACGAGACTTATCTTAAAGAAATTGGAGTCTTGGACGATGCCACGGAGGAAAGCCTCAATAAAAAAGTGAAAAAAGCCATCAATGATGCTTTGGAGATAGCTTTTGCCGAAAAAGCACTGACTGCAGATCTGGAAGAGGAACTGGCGGATGTCTATGCTCCTTTTTCCCAAAAAGTAATCGAGCCCGCAGGCACAAGTACCGAAAAGCGATTTGTCGACACGATCAGCGACGGTCTTCGCCAATCCATGGAAAGGTGCCCCAAGCTCGTCCTGATGGGCCAAGATATCGGTGAATACGGAGGAGTGTTCAAGATCACGGATGGTTTCAAGACTCAGTTTGGTGGCGATCGGGTGCGGAATACGCCGCTTTGCGAAAGCGCCATCATCGGTGCCGGACTCGGACTGTCGATCAAGGGTTACAAAGCTATGGTCGAGATGCAGTTTGCGGACTTTGTGAGCGTGGGATTCAATCAGATCGTAAACAATCTGGCCAAGATCCACTACCGCTGGGGGCAAAATGCCGACGTGGTCATCCGCATGCCGACCGGTGCCGGAAGTTCCGCCGGCCCCTTTCACTCCCAATCCAACGAGGCCTGGTTTTTTCATACGCCCGGACTAAAGATAGTCTATCCCTCCAACCCGCATGATGCCAAAGGCCTGTTAACTGCCGCTTTGGAGGACCCGAATCCCTACCTCTATTTTGAGCACAAGATGCTCTACCGCTCCATCTCTGGGCAGGTTCCAGATGAATACTACACCGTAGAAGTCGGCAAAGCCGCACTGGCCAAAGAAGGAACTCAAGTGAGCATCATCACCTATGGGATGGGGGTTCACTGGGCTATCAAAGCAGCCGAGGAACTAGGAATCTCAACCGATATTTTGGATTTGCGGACGCTGTTGCCGTGGGACCAGGAAGCTGTGAAAAAGACTGTCAAAAAGACGGGAAAGGTGATTTTCCTTCAGGAAGACACCTTGACCGGAGGAATCGGCGCCGAGATTTGTGCTTGGATTTCCGAGCATTGTTTCCGGGATTTGGACGCTCCCGTGATGCGGGTCGGCAGTCTGGATACTCCGGTGCCGTTCGCCTCGCCTTTGGAAAAGCAGTTTTTGCCAGTGGAGCGGTTTAGGGAGAAGTTGAAGGATCTACTTGAGTACTAATTGAAATATTCAAAAATTGAAAGATTGGGAAAATGGGGTTGAAAGTAGCAAAGTTGGAAGGTTGCAAAGAATCCAAGGTCATATCCTCCTTTGCTCGTAAAACGTAATTCTAAAATCGTAAATGGTTCACATCCGCAAACTAGCTAAAGAGGAACTTCCTAAAGTCCAGTCCATCGCTCACCGGACTTGGCCAAGTACTTTTGGAGAGATACTCAGCCCGCAACAGATCGAGTACATGCTAGAGATGATGTACGATCTGCCTGTTTTGGAAACTCAGCAGGAAAAAGGGCACACTTTTTTACTTGCGGAGGAAATAGAAAAAGAGCTGGGCTTTGCGGGCTTTGAAATGAATCATGCAGGTCAGGCGAAAGCCAAGCTGCACAAAATCTATCTTTTGCCGGAGGCGCAGGGAAAAGGTGTCGGCAAAGCGCTGATCCAGGAGGTGGTCGAAAGAGCCAAAGAAGCCGGACAAACCAGCCTCCTGCTCAATGTCAACAAGTTCAACCAAAAGGCCATCGACTTCTATGCCCGAATTGGCTTCGTGGAGATCTACAAAGAAGTAATCGACATCGGCAGCGGCTATGTGATGGATGATGTAGTGATGGAATTTAAACTTTGAAGGAGGCATGACCTGCTGCTTCTGGAGAAGCTGCACAACGGAATGGTTGAAGTCTCCGAGACCTCGAAGGCTTGGGGATATTTTAAAACCTTCCAGATGTCAAAAACCCCAAAGATTTGCCAAAACTCAAAGGTTACGCAGCACCGTTTCCCACAGCACCAATCCATTTGCGGGAGCGGTCGGAACGGTCTCCCAGGGTTCCTCGCTTTTCTCGAGCCTCGCCTGAATCTCCTCCGGAGAGAGATGCCAGATTGCATTGACCATCTTTCGGACCTGATGGTGCAAAAAGCCGGTTCCTGTGACTTCAAAGCAATAAACCCGCTTTGGAAAAAACTCTCCTCGAAACTCCTCCGTCAGGTAAACTTTTGCAGAAAGCACTTCTCTTTCAAAATCTGATTTGTTGGGCGAAGGAGTACAAAAAGCCTTGAAATCATGCTTTCCCAGAAAAAGCGCAGCGTTTTCCTCCATCTGAGCCAGCGAATTGATCTCAAAAACCTGAGTCAAATAGGCGGAAGCAAAGGGATGCATCTCCACCGAATCGCTGAAAAAGTAACGGTAGGTTTTCCGCTCCACCGACTGGATGAGATTAAACTCCCTTGGAACTTCCCTTACTGAATTGAGCCTTATCTCACCTCCCAAATGACGGTTCAGCTCTGGCAGCAACTTTTCCAGTTCTACTTTTTCCCGAAGGAAAAGCTGCGCAAACCCCAGCCTGCAACTCACTCCCGCATCGGTGCGGCTGGATCCCAAGATCGAAAAATCGGCATGTCCCAAAAAAAACCGCAGGACTTTCTCCAGTCTCCCCTGGATGGTGGCTTGGCCCGGCTGCGGCGCCCAGCCCTTGAACCGAGCTCCAAAATAGCTGATGGAAAAGAGGTAAGAATAGGGACGACTTTGCAAGGTGATGGATTTATTGACTCCTGAGGCTTCAGACCTGATCCGCTTTAAGGCCTTGGAGAGTCAGCTTGGGATGACTAACTTCACATAAACCCAAAACTACTGACTATGAAAACATTTCTTAGCATTTTGATCCTAATTGCAGGATTTTCCGCATCGGCTCAGACAGTTCCCTCCAAAGAGATTCAGATCAAGATGGCACTATTGGCAGCACCAGAAGACCAGAGAGCAGGAGCTGCGGTCTATAGCTACGAGGGCGTTCTACTTCGAAAAGGCAGCAATCAGACTGTTTGTCTGGGCGATGACCCAAGCCGGGAAGGGCTTTCGGTATCTTGCTATCATAGCAGTGCGCAGCCCTTTATGGAGAGAGGATGGGCTTTGAGGAAGGAAGGAAAAAGCGCTCAGGAGATCTTTTCAATCCGCGAGGCTGAGGCAAAAGCTGAGACTTTGACACTCCCGGACTACGGAAGCACGTTGTTTGCCTTGGTGGCAGATGAAAAAGATGTGGACTGGAGTACAGGGGAAGCTTCCAACACCTATACCAGATCTGTGGTCTACATCCCTTGGTCAACGGCGGAGAGCACCGGACTTCCCCTTGGGCCTCCCGCACCGGGTCTCCCTTGGATCATGGATCCCGGTACGCATCGGGCACATATCATGATCAATCCACCGAGGAATTGATTGGATTTGGTAAATTTGGAAAAAACAAAAATGGAACTGTCATTAAAAGAGATCTTTGATGCTGCGAAAAAGCAATTTGGTGAGTTGATCAACCTTGAAGAATCTGATTTTCGACTAGAGCAGTTAGAATATAAAAAAGACGACAAATATTGGGAGGTTGTTGTTCTTATTTAGTTGAAAATAAAAACCGTCACCTTCTTCCTAACTCCGCTGTTTCCGCTTTATCGTCCATTCTTTCTTCTCTCCCATTTGAAAGAGTATACAAAAGACTGAAAATCGACGAAAACAAAGAGGTGATTGGGATTTACATGTTCTCAGAGTCGAAATGATTTTTTTAGACACGAATGCGCTGGTACTATTGATAGTTGGTCTTATCGACAAGTCGTTAATATCGTCTCATAAGCGCATTTCGATCTATGAAGTTTTAGATTTCGAAAACCTAGCCGTTCTGGTCGGTGCCTTGGAAAAAATCGTCTGCACTCCGAATGTCTTAACAGAAGTGGATAATTTGTTGAACAACTTTCAAAAAGGTCATCGACGGCAGTACTACGACGTTATAAGAGAATTGATTTCGAGGTCTTCAGAAAGATTTATTGAATCCAAAAGAGTCATCGAACTTAGCCCGTTTTTTGAGTTGGGATTGGCTGATACGGGAGTTTTTGAAATCTGCAAAAAATGTGATTTTCTTGTAACTGGAGATTCCAAACTGGCGGACTACGCCCTAGCTTTTGGGATCAAAGTAGTAGACCTTGTAAAGATTAGAAACGAACGATTGAACTAAAAAACCACCCCATTACTGAGGTGGTTTTTTGTTCTATCTCGATTGGAATTAAGCCAAAATCTTAGCAGCCAGCCAGTCTCCAACTTCGGATGTTTTGTATGCTTTCCCGCCTTCGGCAATATCTTCTGTCACAAAGCCCTCAGCCAAAGACAAGTTGACCACCTCGCTGATCGCCTGGGCTTCTTCTTTCAGCCCAAACCCATAGTCAAACATCATGGCTGCAGAAAGCACAGTTCCCAGTGGATTCGCGATGTCCTTACCAGCGGCCTGAGGGTAAGAACCGTGAATCGGTTCAAATAACTTCACTTTAGAACCCAAGGACGCCGAAGGCATCAAGCCCATGGAACCCGAAATCACAGAAGCTTCGTCAGTCAAAATGTCGCCAAAAAGGTTTTCGGTAATCAACACATCGTAGGCTTTTGGCCACTGGATCAAGCGCATCGCTACGGCATCCACAAATTCGTATTCTACTTTCACGTCTGGGTACTCAGGAGCCAATTCCTGCACGGTTTCTCTCCAAAGTCTGGATGTTGCCATCACGTTGGCTTTGTCCACGCAGGTCAGGAGCTTTCTTCTGCCTTGAGCAGCTTCAAAGCCCATTCTAGCCAGACGAACGATCTCCTCTTTGGTATACACATTGGTATCAAAAGCTTTGGTTCCCTGCTCATTTCGACCTCTTGGCTCACCAAAGTAGATCCCACCGGTCAGCTCTCTGAAGAACACCAGATCCACACCATCTACGCGATCCAACTTCAAGGGAGATTTATGCACCAAAGAAGGGAAAGTAAAAGTCGGGCGCACATTTGCGAAAAGCCCTAGTTTCTGACGCATTCTCAGCAGCCCTTGCTCCGGCCGAACTTTGGCTTTGGGATCATTATCGTATTTGGGATCTCCGATGGCTCCAAAAAGTACCGCGTCAGAAGCGGCGCAGATCTCGTGAGTCGCATCTGGATAAGGATCTCCTGTCGCATCGATGGCGCAAGCACCTACGAGTCCTTCTTTAAAGGTAATCTGATGTCCGAATTTTTGTCCGATGGCTTGCACGACTTTCACAGCCTGAGCCACAACTTCAGGGCCTATGCCGTCACCCGGCAACAGCGCGATATTCATTTCCATAGTAGGTGGATTCTTCTTTGGTATTGGTTTGATTAAAAGATTCGACGATGTTGAGCATTTTTTCGGTGGCCATCATCGCTGCCACGGTCTGGTCAGGGTCAAGCCCTTTCGTTTTAAAGATTTTGCCATAATCCCAGGTAATCACCGTCTCTACAAAGGCATCGGTTTTTCCACCAGGAGGAATGGACACATGGTAATCAATCAGTTTTGGAAGCTCCTTTTTGAGGGACTTATAGATCTTTTTGACCGCCTTCATAAAGGAATCATACTGCCCGTCGCCGGTAGCGGTGGCGTCGTATGATTTCCCATAGACATTCAGGCGAAGCTGAACAGAAGGCTTCAAACCCTTGGAATGGGTCATGTGATACCCTTCGATATGGATATGCTTGGAGATCGAGTTGTTTTGCAACACATCCGAGATGATATAAGGCAAGTCCTCGGTAGTCACACGCTCCTTCTTGTCACCCAGCTCGATGATCCGCTGAGTTACGCGAGCGAGTTCGTCCTTCTCCAAAGAAAGCCCCAATTCCTCGAGATTTTTGAGAATATTGGCTTTACCGGAAGTCTTGCCCAGCGCATACTTTCGTTGACGACCAAAACGCTCTGGAAGCAGGTCACTGAAATACAGGTTTTTCTTGTTATCCCCGTCGGCATGGATGCCGGCAGTTTGGGTGAAGACATTTTCACCGACAACAGGTTTGTTCGCTGAGATATGCTGTCCTGAAAACTGCTCCACCAACTTCGAAACGCGGAAGATTTTTTGCTCTTGCACATTGATCTGAAACTTTGTCAAATCCTTGATCATTGCAATCACCGATTCCAAGGGAGCATTTCCAGCCCGTTCACCCAGTCCGTTCACCGTAGTATGAACCCCTGAAGCTCCTCGAAGGATCCCAGCCATTACATTGGCGACGGCGAGATCGTAATCGTTGTGTGCATGGAAATCAAAGTGTGTTTCGGGATACTTTCCGACAATCAACTCGAAGAAATCCAGAACCTCGACCGGTGAGAGCAAACCCAAGGTGTCGGGAAGCATTATCCTTTTTACCGGTTGCGTGGTCAGAAAATCAATCAGGCTCAAGGTATATTCCGGAGAATTTCGCATGCCGTTTGACCAGTCTTCGAGATAGACGTTGACTGAAACTCCTTTTTCTTGGGCATAAGAAATACTTCTCGCAATTTCAGCAAAGTGCTGCTCGGGAGTTTTTTTCAGCTGGTGAACGAGATGATTCAAAGATCCTTTGGTCAGCAAGTTCAGAACTTTTGCGCCCGCATCCACGATCCAGTTGACCGAGACCGGGGTATCGACGAAGCCCAGAACTTCTACCCGATCCAAATAGCCCCTCTGGGCGGCCCATTGGGTGATCTTGCGAACGCCCTCGAGCTCTCCGTCTGACACTCTTGCGGACGCGACTTCGATGCGATCCACCTTAAGTTCGTCCAACAGGAGCTTGGCAATCTGGAGTTTTTCAGAAGGCAAGAAGGAAACACCTGAGGTCTGTTCGCCATCCCTCAGCGTGGTATCCATGATTTCTATGCGCCTGCCCAGGGAACCCTCCAAGGATTTCAAACCCTTGGAGGGTTGGGCTGCAAGATTTCCAGTGGCCTCCATTTTTGAAAGTTGTTTATTTGGATGCTGTAAAAGCATCGATTTCAGAAGACATGTTCAGCAAATAGTCGATGTCGTCGAAGCCATTTGTCATGTTGTCTTTCTTGTATTCGTTGATATCAAAAGATTCTGACTCTCCGGTAGATAGGAGAGTGATCTTTTGTTCCGGCAAGCTCACCTCGATTTCCGTCGCAGGATCGGTTTGGATCGCTGCAAAGAGCTTATCCGCAAACTCTGCAGAAACGGTCACCGGGAGTACTCCGATGTTCAGGCAGTTATTCTTGAATATATCAGCGAAAAAGCTGGAAACCACGCATCGGAAGCCGTAATCGTAGATCGCCCAAACGGCGTGCTCGCGACTGGATCCGGAACCGAAGTTCTTGCCGGAAATCAGAATCTTGCCGCTGTAGGTGGAGTCGTTCAAGACGAAATCCGGTTTGGGATTTCCCTCGACATCGTATCTCCAGTCTCTGAACAGGTTGTCTCCGAAGCCTTCTCTTTCGGTAGCCTTCAGAAATCGGGCAGGGATGATTTGATCTGTGTCCACGTTTTCGGTGGGCAAAGGAACCGCCGTAGAGCGTAGGACTGTAAATTTATCGTAAGCCATTTTGATCAATTGAAAGATTTGAAAATTGGAAGAATTTAAAATTAATTTTCAAAGACTTCCCTTGGATCGGTAATTTTGCCGGTGACCGCTACTGCCGCTACCGTCAACGGAGAGGCGAGCATGGTACGGGCACCCGGTCCTTGACGGCCTTCAAAGTTCCTGTTGGAAGTCGATACGGCCAGCTTTCCCGCAGGAATCTTGTCATCGTTCATCGCCAGGCATGCTGAGCAGCCCGGTTGACGAAGCACGAAGCCTGCCTCCTCCAAGATCTTCACCAAACCTTCCTCGTAGGCTTGTTTCTCTACTTCTCTCGAACCCGGAACGATCCAGGCCGTGATGTTGTCTGCCTTTCTTTTGCCTTTCACAAACTCAGCAACAGATCTAATATCCTCAATACGGCCATTGGTGCACGAGCCCACAAAAACGTAATCCACGAGCTTTCCTATGACAGACTCACCCGGAGCAAAGCCCATGTAATCGAGCGACTTGAGGTAAGAGGTCTTGTTTGATCCCTCCATACCTTCAGTGGTCGGGATGTTGTCCACGACCTTGATGCCCATACCCGGGTTGGTTCCGTAGGTGATCATCGGCTCGATGTCCGCTGCGTCGTAGTGGTATTCTTTGTCAAATACAGCACCTTCGTCAGTTTTAAGAGTCTTCCAGTAGGCCAATGCTTTGTCCCACTCTTCGCCTTTCGGTGTGTATCTTTTTCCTTCGAGGTAGTTGAACGTGGTCTCATCCGGAGCGATCAAGCCTCCACGCGCGCCCATCTCGATGGACATGTTGCAGATGGTCATCCGAGCTTCCATGGAGAGATTTCGAATCGCAGAACCAGCATATTCCACAAAATAACCCGTAGCACCCGCTGCGGATATCTTGGAGATGATATACAGGATGATATCTTTGGAAGTCACGCCTTTGCCCAACTCACCTTCGACAGATATTCTCATCTTCTTGGCTTTAGACTGCATGATGCACTGCGTAGCAAGCACCATTTCCACTTCGGAAGTACCGATCCCAAAAGCAATGGCACCGAATGCACCGTGCGTAGAAGTATGCGAGTCTCCACAGACGATAGTCATGCCCGGCTGGGTCACGCCCAACTCGGGTCCGATCACGTGCACAATACCGTGATGTGCAGAACCTAGATCATGCAGTTCGATCCCGTGTTTCCTACAGTTCTCACGAAGTCTCTCGACTTGCATCCGGGACAGTTTGTCCTTGATGGTTTGGTCTTGATCGATCGTGGGTACATTGTGATCCGGAGTAGCGATCGTCATTTCGGGATACTTCACACCAATTCCTCTTTTCTCCAAATTGAGAAACGCCACGGGGGAAGTAACTTCATGGATAAAATGTTTATCAATGAAGAAAACATCTGGACCTGCTGGCACGGATTTGACTACGTGTGAGTCCCAGATTTTATCAAATAATGTTGTCTTTTCCATAATTATGCGGTCGCATATTCTTTGACGGGTATTTTGTTGAGCGCATCGACAAAAGCCTGTGCTGAGGCCAAGACGATGTCATTGTTTGAGGCAAAGCCGTAGTAAGGCTTGTCCGACTTGATCAGTCGCATGTGGACTTTAGCCACATCGTCGCTGCCATGGGTAATTGCTTGGATGAGAAATTCCTCAAGTTCTACTTGGGGTTTCACGATTTTCTCGATTGATTTCAAAACCGCATCCACTGGCCCTACTCCACTGGAAGTAGCGCTATATTTTTCGTTTCCGATTTTCAAACTTACCTCCGCATTGATTTCCCCGTTGGAAGTATAGCTGATGTTTTCCAATTCGATAAAATTGGACTCATCCATGTATTTACCGACCAGTTCTAGCAAATCCTTTCGACCGATGTCGCGTTTAGAATCTGCCAAAACCAAGAAGGCTTCATAAACCACACGCAACTCCTCGCCCTCGAGATCCACACCCAAAGCGTCAAGGTGGTGCTTCAATGCAGCCCGTCCGGATCTGGCTGTCAATACGATGGTGGATTCATCCACTCCAACTTCTTTGGGATCTATGATTTCGTAATTTTCCCGATGTTTCAAAACTCCATCCTGATGGATACCCGAAGAGTGCGCAAAGGCATTTCTTCCCACGATGGCCTTGTTAGGCTGCACCGGCATATTCATCAGCTTGGACACCAAACGACTCGTCTTGTAGATCTTTGGCGTATCGATATCGGTGTAGACAGGAATGGACTTGTGCGACTTGATCGCCATCACCACTTCCTCCATGGACGTATTTCCAGCGCGTTCGCCAATCCCGTTGATCGTTACCTCGACCTGTCTTGCTCCATGCTGTACTCCTGAGATGGTATTGGCAGTCGCCATTCCCAAATCGTTGTGGCAATGTGTCGCAATGATCGCTTTGTCGATATTCGGCACGTTGTTTTTCAGGCTGGCGATGATTGCGCCATATTGCTCAGGAAGACAGTAGCCTGTAGTATCCGGAATGTTGACTACAGTAGCTCCGGCTTTGATGACTTCCTCGATGATTCTGCAAAGGAATTCCGGCTCAGAACGGCCGGCATCTTCTGCGTAAAACTCCACATCCTCCACAAATCGCCTGGCAAACTTCACCGCAGCTACTCCCCGGGCAATGATATCCTCGGGAGTAGAGCGGAGTTTGAATTGAATATGGAAAGGAGAAACACCGATTCCTGTATGAATTCGCCCCTTTTTGGCATATTTGAGTGCTTCTGCTGCTACTTCGATATCTTTTTCTACTGCACGGGAAAGTGCACAAATGATCGGGTTGGAAACCGCTTTGGAAATCTCCTGAACGGAGAGGAAATCCCCCGGGCTAGAAATCGGAAAGCCTGCCTCAATAATATCCACGCCGAGCGCTTCAAGCGCTTGTGCAACAACGATCTTTTCTTGGGTGTTTAATTGACACCCGGGCACTTGTTCCCCGTCACGCAGGGTCGTATCAAAAATCCACAGCTTTTCACTCATAATATCTGGGGTTTGGGTTTTTAGTTATTTTCTGGTCTCAACTGACGGACGACCGCACCGGCCTGCCACATTTCAGAATCTCTCAATTCCTTCAATTCAGCCTCAAGTTTTACTCTGTAGTCTGATTTTGAATTAGAATCGATTGACTTTTGGGCTTCTTTCCCTGTCTTTACAGAATCGTAAAGCGCTTCGAATACCGGCTTGGTTGCGTCTCGGAAAGGCTTCCACCAGTCCAATGCACCTCTCTGTGCGGTAGTGGAGCAGTTAGCATACATCCAATCCATTCCGTTTTCTGCTACCAACGGCATCAACGACTGGGTCAATTCCTCAACAGTTTCATTGAACGCTTCGGATGGAGTATGACCGTTTGACCTTAATACTTCGTACTGGGCTGCGAAAATACCTTGGATGGCTCCCATCAATGTACCTCTTTCGCCTGTCAAATCAGAAGTCACCTCACGGTAAAAATCTGTCTCGAACAAGTATCCTGAACCAACGCCGATACCCAAAGCAACAACGCGGTCTTTGGCCTTGCCAGTTCCATCTTGGAAGATCGCATAGGAAGAGTTCAAGCCTCTGCCTTCGACGAACATTCTTCTCAAAGAAGTCCCTGAACCTTTTGGAGCGACCAAGATCACGTCCACGTCGGCAGGAGGAATGATGCCGGTTTTTTCCTTGTAAGTCACGCCGAAACCGTGTGAGAAATAAAGCGCTTTACCAGGAGTCAGGTGTTTTTTAACAGTTGGCCAAAGGGTAATCTGACCGGCATCAGAAAGCAAGAATTGGATGATTGTTCCTTTTTCGCATGCTTCTTCGATTTCAAACAGCGTTTCACCCGGAACCCATCCATCAGAGATGGCTTTGTCCCAAGTCTTGGAGCCTTTTCTCTGCCCCACGATCACGTTGAAGCCGTTGTCCTTCAGGTTGAGCGCCTGACCTGGTCCTTGAACACCGTAACCGAGTACCGCAATTACTTCGTCCTTGAGCACCTCGCGGGCTTTTTCCAATGGGAATTCTTCCCTGGTAACTACGTTTTCTTCAACTGATCCGAATTTTAATTTCATAAGTTTATAGTTTGATTTTTCTTGGGTTGAGTTTTTACTTGATAAATGATTCGATGGTAAGCATTCGCTTGGCGACTGCGACCCTGCCTGATCTGGCAAATTCCAAAAGGCCATAGCCTTTAAGGATTTCCAGTAGCTCCTGAGTTTGTTCTTTGTGCCCGGTGAGTTCCAGGACCACAAATTCCGGTTCAGCAGCGATGATTTTGGCGTTGTGCTGGCGGATGATTTTTTCCAATCCTCCATCCAAGCGGGAAACCGGGATCTTATAAAGTGCGATCTCCTGATACACCACTCCTTCGTCCTCATGGTAAAACGCTTTGATCACATCGATGATCTTCTCGATCTGATTCACCAGTTGGATGACGGTGTCTTCGTTAGCGGTCACCTCGATGGTGATCCGATGAATGCCCGAAAGGCGGCTTTCTGAGGCGGTCAACGCATCAATATTAATCCCTCGTCGGGTAAATATGATGGTGATCCTGTTGAGAATTCCGATGAAATTCTCGGTGATAACGAAAATAGTGTAACGCTTCATAGGTTTGGATTAGGATAGTCTGACCTCTTCTACCGAGCAGCCTGTCGCGATCATCGGGAACACGTTGTCTTCCTTTTCGACTACCACTTCCAGGAAGAATGGGCCGTCATGAATGAACATATCCTCAATGGCTTCTTTTAGGTCAACCCGGTCAGAAACTTTTTGAGATTTGATATTGTAGGCTTCGGCAATCTTGACAAAGTCGGGATTGTCTAATTCTGTAAAGGAATAGCGTTTGTCAAAGAACATCTGCTGCCACTGGCGCACCATTCCAAGGTAGTTGTTATTCAAAAGCACGATTTTCACCGGTGCCTTGGTCTGCATGATGGTGCCCAATTCTTGGACAGTCATCTGGATTCCCCCATCACCTACCACACAGATCACTTGACGAGAGTAGTCGTGAAGTTGTGCTCCGAGCGCTGCAGGAAGCGCAAATCCCATCGTTCCCAATCCCCCGGATGTGACTTGGGTTCTAGGTTTTTTATAGTTAAAATACCTCCATGCAATCATCTGATGCTGTCCCACGTCCGTGACCAAAACTGCGTCGTCGGCTTTGTATTGGTTGATCTGATGAATCACTTCGCCCATGGTCAAGCCAGCCTTCGTCGGCATGATGTCAGGCTGTACGACCGCAGATTTTTCCTGCTGCTCCAGTTCACGGAATTTGGCCATCCAGGACTCATGCTTGCTTGAATCCACAGCAGCAGTCAACAAGCCCAAGCTTTCTTTGCTATCACCGATGACGGCCACTTCTGCCTTTACATTTTTGTTGACTTCAGCCGGATCAAGTTCCAAATGAATGACTTTCGCTTGCTTGGCATAGCGCTTCAGATCTCCAGTTACCCGGTCGTCAAAACGCATCCCAACAGCAATCAGTACATCACATTGATTTGTCAATAGATTTGGCGCATAGTTACCATGCATACCAAGTTTACCGACATAATTAGGATGATCCTGAGGAAGTGCGCCAGATCCCAACAGGGTCGATGCAGCGGGGATACCTGTTTTTTCCAAGAAAGACTTCAACTCTACTTCTGCTTTCCCCAAAACCACTCCTTGGCCAAAAAGCAAATACGGACGCTCTGCCCTGTTGATCAATTCAGCTGCTTCCTGGATCTTAGTTTTCTCGACAGGAACGTAGGTTCTGAAGGATCTGAACCCTAAACAAGGGACGTAGTTAAACTCGCCGAAATCTGTCTGCGCATTTTTGGTAATGTCTATCAATACCGGCCCGGGTCTTCCCGAACGGGCAATAAAAAAGCCTTTCGCAATCGCTGGCGCAATGTCTTCTACCCTACGAACTTGAATGTTCCATTTGGTGGCTGGCATAGAAATCCCCACCACATCAGTTTCCTGAAAGGCATCAGTCCCCAATAAATGGGCTGCCACCTGACCAGTAATGCACACCAAGGGAGTGCTGTCTATCTGTGCATCTGCAAGCCCTGTGATCAGATTGGTTGCACCAGGTCCCGAAGTCGCAATACAGACACCTACTTTCCCTGAGACACGTGCGTAACCTTGGGCAGCGTGGATAGCTCCCTGTTCATGACGGGTCAACACATGCTTGACCTGATCATGGTAATCGTATAAGGCATCATACACCGGCATAATTGCTCCACCGGGATAGCCAAAAATAATTTCTGCCTGCTCCGCGATAAGTGACCGGACAACTATGTCCGCACCTCTGATCATCATGTCCTTCATAGGCTTAAAATTTGTCTGTTACGCAACCTTCTGAAGCGGTTGCCACAAGTTTGTTGTATTTTTTGAGAGTGCCTTGTAGGCCTTCTATTGTTCTTGGTATCCACGTAGTTCTACGCTTCGCAAATTCTTCCTCCGAGACGGCAACAGACAGTTCCAATCCGTCTGCGTCAATAGTGATGATGTCACCATCATTCAAGAGGCCAATCGGCCCACCGCACCAAGCCTCAGGAGTAACGTGACCTACGACAAATCCGTGAGTCCCGCCGGAGAATCTTCCGTCAGTAATCAAGGCAACATCAGACCCCAGGCCAGCACCAATGATCATAGAAGTAGGCTTAAGCATCTCCGGCATTCCTGGAGCGCCTTTCGGTCCAACACTTCTGATCACTATTACATCGCCTGACTTCACCTGATGATCACGGATAGCGTCATTGGCTTCCTGCTCAGAGTCGTACACTCTGGCTGGCCCGGTGAAGGAAGTTCCTTCCTTGCCCGTGATCTTAGACACCGCTCCTTCAGGAGCTAAGTTCCCCTTCAAGATACAAAGATGTCCGGTCTTCTTTATCGGAGTTTCAACTGGGTGAATCACGTTGACCATCGAGGGGACAATCGGGTCGACATCTCTCAGATTCTCAGCCAATGTCTTGCCGGTAACGGTCATGCAGTCTCCATGAAGGAATCCTTTTTCCAGGAAATACTTCATAAACGCCGGCAATCCACCTTGCTCATGCAGATCCTCCATCATGAATTTGCCAGAAGGCTTGAAGTCACCCAACATCGGCGTTACGGCATTGATCGCCATGAAGTCTTCTAGCGTAAAAGCTACTCCGGCTGTTTTCGCGATTGCCAGCAAGTGCAATACCGCATTGGTACTGCCGCCCAGAGCGACTGTAACGCGTACGGCATTTTCGATGCTTTTGCGAGTGACGATGTCTTTTGGCTTGATGTCATTTTCCAAAAGGATCCGCATATACTTATTAACATCTTGGCATTCTCTAAGTTTCTCAGAAGAATTGGCAGGATAGGAAGCCGAATAAGGAAGAGACATTCCCATGGCTTCGATCGCCGAGCTCATGGTGTTGGCAGTGTACATTCCGCCGCAAGCCCCTTTGCCGGGGCAGGCATTGCGGATCACTCCGTCGTAATCTTCGTCGGAGATATTGCCCTGCACCCTTTTTCCAAAAGCTTCGAAAGCTGAAACGATGTTCAACTTTTCACCTTTATAATTACCCGAGGCAATGGTCCCGCCATACACCAAGATGGACGGACGGTTGATGCGAAGCATACCCATTACTGCACCCGGCATATTTTTGTCACAGCCAGCGACTGCGATACATGAGTCAAAGGAGTGGCCTAGGATGAATGACTCAATGGAATCAGCGATGATCTCTCTGGACACCAACGAGTAACGCATCCCAAGTGTACCCATCGACGTACCGTCCGAGATACCGATGGTATTAAAAACCAAACCGGTCAGATCATATTCCTGGGAGGATTGTTTGATCAGACCGGCGAAGTCGTTCAGATGCATATTGCAGGGGTTACTCTCATAGCCACAACTCGCTATCCCTACAAAAGGCTGTTTCATCTTCTTATCGCTCAATCCAGTGGCGTATAGCATGGCTTTGCCAGCCGGATGCTCGTCGTTGTCACTGATTTCCCAACTGTATTTCTTAAGATTTCTAGGGGTCATATTGCTGATAAATAAAAAAGTGCCTCAGGTCGGTGAGGCACTTTAGATTTTTATATACTGGATTATAATGGTCTAATGCCTCACTTCGAAAATCCGACGAGAATAATAATGCTTAGGAGGACGACCAAAGGTAAAGACATATCGCGATTTGAGGTTTGATGCTTCGATTGCGAATCACATGACAATATTAAAACCCAATCTTGAGACTTACAATATTTAATTCTCTGCAAATCCTTTTTAACAGACTTTAATATTAGGGAAAAATATTTTTTATGAAATATTATTTCGATTTTTTTAACTTATCGAAATCTATTTTTCAAAAACCTATCGAAAAAGAAGGCTTGTCGAAATTTTGTATCGATTTCGAGATAATTCAAATTTTTTGAAAATTTATTCTCTTTTAATTAAGAAAAAAAATGATACAATGACAAATACCTAAAATTTGTCGGAAAGATTAAAGATTTACCAATGGTAGGTCAGTATTCTTTGTAAAACTAATTCAGCTATTTTTGCCCAAACACTTTTCTAGATGATCACTTTTCCGAACGCAAAAATCAACCTCGGCCTTCATATCACTTCCAAAAGAAAAGATGGCTACCATGACATCGAAACCTGCATGGTTCCGATTCCGCTTGTCGATGCGCTGGAGATGGTCCTCGATAAGAAGTCCAACTGGAACTCGACGGGACTGTCGATTCCAGGAGAATTGACAGACAATTTGATTCTAAAAGCGGAAAAACTGCTGAAGAAAGATTTCCAAGGCCTTCCCAATCTTAATATCCATCTGCACAAAAAAATCCCGTTAGGAGCGGGTTTGGGTGGAGGGTCGGCAGATGGCGCCTTTGCGCTAAAACTGATGAGCAATTTGTTTGACCTCCACCTTGATGATTTTTTCCTGGAGGAATACGCGGCGCAATTAGGAAGTGACTGCCCTTTTTTCATAGCGAATACACCACAAATCGTCCGTGGAAAAGGCGAAGAATTGAGTCCGGTTGACCTGTCGTTAAACGGAGTTTATTTAGTTTTGATCAATCCTGGCATTCACGTTGGCACCAAGGAAGCCTATGCAGGCGTGACGCCGTCCGTGCCAAAAGTAAAGTTGGAGGTAGTGCTTGCCGACCGCAGCCGCTGGAAGAATGAATTGGTCAACGATTTCGAGCCAAGTGTCTTTGCTGCCTATCCTGAAATCGGGGAGATCAAAGAGAAAATGTATGCTTCAGGGGCTTTCTATGCGGCGATGTCGGGCTCAGGCTCTTCAGTCTTCGGGTTGTTTGAGGAAAAGCCATCCGCAATCGAATGGCAGAACGGCTATTTCCAATTTGAGACATTATTGTAAGTCACTAAAAATAAATTAATTATAAACCGAAAGAGTTTTTATATTTGTGTTTCATAAATATAAATCGCAATGGCAACTTTCACCAGTACACTTCCTGACGATCTGCTTCAGCGACTCGCTGACTATGCGAAGAAGCTTTCTCTGCCCAAAAATAAGCTGATCGAAAATGCGCTCACTCTCTATCTCGATCATCTGAAGCGGGCCGAATATGTCAAATCCTATCGCATTGCCGCCGACGATGAAGATATTCTGATGGTTGCCGAAGAAGGAATGGAAACCTATCTCAAGCAGATCAACGATGAGGCAGGGTGAAATCTGGATGTCTGACCTCAATCCGGTCGTCGGATCGGAGCAGTCCGGAAGGCGACCGGTCGTGATCCTGAGCGGAAACCTGATGAATAAGTTTCTGAAAGTGGTGATCACAGCGCCTCTGACGTCCAAGATCAAAAACTATCAGGGAAATCCGATCTTAGAACCTTCTCCAAGAAATGGATTGAAGATGACCTCCGAGCTAATGGTCTTTCATATCCGATCCATTGCGAAGGATCGATTGATCGAGAAAATCGGAGATATCCGAGAGGAGGAATTGAAGGAGGCTCTGGCGACGTTGAAGGATATCACGACGCTTTGAGGACATAGACAAAAAATGGGTCCCATTCCAAATCTGAGTACGCATGAAAAAAAAGGATACCAGCCGCTCGGACTGGCATCACTCTTCTAGGGCCAGAAACTCACCCCGACACTGTTTCTGCTATAACCCTGAAGGGTAATATATTCAAAATCATAGGTCAGATAGAATGAAAAGCCTGAGATCCGAACCGGAACTAAAGCCTTACCGCCCGCACCTAAACTTGGACCATAGTAGTCCCCCTCTCCATTCAACGGTTTACATATTCCAAGAGCCGGGCCTAGGTAGACGCGCCTTTCTCCCAAGGAAATTGTCTTGATCAGGAAATTAAACCTCGCATTGAGACTTACTCCCTCGTAGGTATTCCTCAAGTCATAGTGTTTTTCCTTCTGATTTAAGTATAAAGCACTGGCCTCAAGTCCAAATCTTCCGAGCTTAACTTCTCTATACACGCCAAAACCCAATCCTCCCCCAATCTGATTGGGTTTGGTATAGCTATTATCGCTTTGCTCTGTGAAAACGCCCAAGATCTGATATTGAAATTTCTTTTCCTGTCCTTTTGACACGAACGGAACCAACAACATCATCACAAAAAAAGAGATAGCGAAAGAATATTTCATCATGGTTGAATCTGTAGCTTATATCCGATGAAATTCTCCAAATTCATATTTGCATCAACTGCGTCCGGAATCTCCTGGCAGCCAAATAATCCAAATAGTAGGACTAGAGAGAGAGAGAGAGAGTGATTTGTTTTTCATACTCACGTTTTTAAAAGTTAGGTTAAAAATATTTTCACTGCTATTTAACTATTAGTCTGGAATTTCCAAGCATCCAACAAAAATATAGTTACCCCAACGGACGAACGGGCTTTTTCCTCCTGTTCCAATAATTCATCATCGGATAGAGAAGCACTGAAATCAAAATGATCAGCGTTCCAAGGTAAAACTGAGGCGTCATTTTTTCGCTTTCTCCAAAGATCAAAACAGCGAACACAATCCCATAAACCGGCTCTAGGTTGTACGTCAAGTTGATCGGAAAAACCGGCAATCGTTTCATCAAGTCCACTGAAACCGAAAAAGCGTACACGGTGCAAACCCCGGCTAAAATAAACAGCCAAAGCCAATCAAAACCTTGCCATCCCCAGTGAATCGAATGGCTTTCACTCCAAAACTCCGCATAGATGAACATAAAAAGCAAGGCGAAAAGACAAGCTGCACCCATTTCATAAAATGTGATTTGGTAGGGGCTGTGCTTTTGGGTGAGACGTCCGTTGAATACAGAAAAAAGCGCCGCTAAAAGCGCCGACATCAAACCCACGGTCAGGCCAAGCCAATATCCAGTCTCAAACTGAAAGATCACCAGCAGGCCGGAAATCACTAGCAATCCCAGCGCCACCTCATACCACTTGATTTTGGTCCGATTGACTAGTGGATCGACAAAAGCCGTCCAAAGTGAGGTAGTCGCCATGCCCGCCAAACATACCGAAGCGGTCGAAAGCCTCGCTGACCAAAAAAATGAAATCCAGTGAAGAGATACCAGCAGGCCTACGCCAGAGATTTTCAGCATGTCTGAAGTTGACACCTTAAGTTTTTTCTTTCGAAATACAGCAACTAAAGCCACTCCAAAAGTCGCTATTAGCGTGCGGTAGAAAACCAACTCAAGTGAAGGAAGACTGATCAAAAGTCCCAAAATCGCAGTAAAACCCCAGATCAATACAATGAAATGAAGCATCAGATAGTCCTTGATGGTAGCCTTACCGATCATCTATCTTGGGACAGTTTTGTACAGCAACAGCCCCATGGCGGCAAAAATAATGTTAGGCAGCCAAACCGCGAAAATGGGGTATTCCGTTCCGTTTTCGGCAAAGGTGCGGGAAAGAATAAAGAGCAGGATATAAACGAAAGCGAGCAAAAACCCCATGGCAATCTGAAAGCCGGAACCTCCACGGGATTTTCTGGCAGACATGATCACCCCTATAAATGTCAGGATCAGCGCCGCAAAGGGAGACATAAAACGCACATACCGCTCGATCCGATAAAAGTTAACATTGTCAGCTCCTCGATCCTCCAAAATCTTGATCTGCTTACTCAATTGCGGCAGCTTAAGGGTTTCGTGATGATTGTCGGGAAGGTCAAAATCCGCCGGAGAGATGGACAAAACGGTATCCAATTTTTCACCGACGACATACTCTTCTCCCCGCTCTTTGATGGTACGAAGTCTCCAGTTTTCCAGTCTCCAGACATTCTTGGCGGTGTCCCATTGGATTCTGTCTGCACCGAGCTTAGCGATCAGTTGCCCGTCACGAATCTCCTCCAAGGTGAAAGTGTACCCTGTGTTACTCGTCTTATAATATCGGGTAAGATAGGCGTAGGCATTGGGGCCGACCTTGATGTGGATATTGGGATCGGTGGATGCCCTACCTTTATCCAAATAGGCGACTTTGAACTCGGAAACTCCCGCTGTCGCACCCGGCAGCACCCACCCATTCATCAAAAAACTAACTCCACCAATCATCGCTGCCGCGAGCAGAAAGGGTCGAAGCATTCGCACAAAACTCACCCCAGAACTCAAGATCGCCACGATCTCTGTTCTCCCCGCCATCTTGGAAGTGATAAAAATGACTGCAATAAATACCGTGATCGGCGTCAGAAGATTATTGAGGTACAGACCGTAGTTCCCCATGTATCGAAGAATCTCCCCGGCAGGCACTGAATTTCTGATATAAGCATCGTTCTTTTCCGTAAAGTCCAATACCAACACAATCAGAATCAACATGACTACCACGAAAAAGTAGGTCTTCAGAAATTCCTTTATGATCAATTTGTCGAGAATCTTCATGTCTAATGCCTGCCGCTTTCTTTTTCCACCTTTTGGATTTTCCAAATGGCAATGTATACTATCAGGATTCGTCCCTCACCTGACATTTACTTAGGGACCGTCTTATACAGCACCAGTCCCGCAGCTGCAAAAATAATATTCGGCAGCCAAACGGCGAAAACAGGATATTGGGCGCCGTTTTCTGCAAAGGTACGTGAAAGGATAAACAATAGGATATAAACAAAAGCCATCAAAAATCCCATGGCGATCTGGAATCCGGAGCCTCCCCGGGATTTGCGGGCAGACATGATCACTCCGATGAAAGTAAGGATCACCGATGCAAACGGAGACATCAGTCGCACATACCGCTCTATCCGATAAAAGTTGACGTCATCAGCTCCACGATCCACCAAGATTTTGATTTGCCTGCCCAACTCCGGCAACTTGAGCGTTTCATAATGCTTGTCGGGCAGGTCAAAATCCGCAGGAGTGATGGATAGAACGGTATCCAACTCCCCGCCTACAGCGTGATCTTCTCCCCAATCTTTGATGGTGCGCAGCCTCCAGTTTTCCAGCCTCCAGACATTGGTAGCGGTATCCCACTGAATTCTATCTGCGGAAAGCTTGGCCAAAAGCTGACCGTCTTGAATTCGTTCCAAAGTAAAATTTGAACCGGTATTACTGGTTTTGTGAAACTGGGATAAATAGGCGTAAGTATCGGGACCTACCACGAGGTGAAGATTTCGATCCGAAGTTGTTATTCCTTTGTCCAAGTAAAGAACCTTAAACTCAGACATACCTGAATTAACTCCTGGCAAAACCCAGCCATTCATCAAGAAACTAACCCCTCCGATCAAGGCTGCTGCAAAAAGAAAAGGCAACAACATACGGACAAAACTTATCCCCGAACTCAGGATTGCCACAATCTCCGTTCTTCCAGCCATCTTGGAAGTGATGAAAATCACCGTGATAAATACGGTGATCGGAGTCAGAAGATTATTGAGATACAGTCCATAATTACCCATGTATCGGAAGATCTCCCCGGCAGGAACCGAATTTCGGCTGTAGGTATCGCTCTTTTCCGTAAAATCCAAGACCAAGACAACTATGACCAGCATCACCACCACAAAAAAATAGGTCTTGAGAAACTCCTTGATGATCAGCTTGTCGAGGATCTTCATGCTTAAAGTCTGGCGCTGACTTTCTTCACCATCTGATCTTTCCACACCGCAAAGTCTCCAGCCAGGATATGTTCTCTAGCCTGACCCACCAGCCACAGATAAAAACTCAGGTTGTGGATGCTGGCAATCTGAGCTGCCAAAATCTCCTTGGAAACGGTCAGGTGCCGCAAATACGCTTTGGAATAAAAAGTACTTGCATAGTTTCCGATCGCTGGATCGATCGGAGTAAAATCATCCTTCCATTTTTCGTTTCGAATATTGATGATTCCTTCGGAGGTAAACAGCATTCCGTTTCTGGCGTTGCGAGTAGGCATCACGCAATCAAACATGTCAACTCCCAATGCGATGCACTCCAGGATATTGGCGGGAGTGCCAACTCCCATGAGGTAGCGGGGCTTGTCAGATGGTAGGATATCCGTGACCAATTCCGTCATCTCATACATCATCTCCGCAGGCTCCCCGACCGAAAGTCCGCCGATGGCATTTCCCTGTTGCTCTCTGGACGCGATATACTCTGCACTTTGCTTGCGCAAATCCTTATAAACCGAACCCTGAACAATTGGGAAAAGCGTCTGACTATAGCCGTATTTTCCCTCGGTAGCATCAAATCGATCAATGCATCGACCCAGCCAACGATGGGTCATGCCCATGGAATTGCGCGCATAGCCATACTCGCAGGGATAAGGCGTACACTCGTCAAAGGCCATGATGATATCTGCCCCGATCGTCCGCTGGATATCCATCACATTTTCTGGGGTAAAATGATGCTTTGACCCGTCAATGTGTGACTTAAACATGACTCCGTCTTCCTTGATTTTACGGGTGCCTGAGAGCGAAAAAACCTGGTATCCTCCGCTGTCTGTCAGGACTGGACGATCCCACCCGTTGAATTGGTGCAAGCCACCTGCTTTTTCCAACACCTCAAGTCCTGGCCTCAGATAGAGATGATAGGTATTTCCCAGGATAATCTGGGCTTGAATATCTTCTTTGAGTTCACGCTGATGGACGGCTTTCACAGTACCAGCAGTGCCTACCGGCATGAAGATCGGTGTTTGTATTACTCCGTGGTCAGTGATGATGGTGCCGACGCGGGCTTTGGTATGGGGGTCCTTTTGTCCTAGCGTAAACTTCATAGTGAAATCAGAGCCTGTAGAAATCCTACAAATCGCCCCATTTTAGCCTGCAAAAATATCCACTTATTCTTAAATGACTTGCTGAAATTGATTTTATATTTGCCCAGCAAAATCGACCTATGGGCCTATTTTTACTCTGGTTTTTCTTTGGCATCGGCATTATCATTCAGGCAGTTTACTTATTGGTGATATTTGGTCGAACCGCCTGGTTCAAATCATCCTCAAAATCTTCGAAAAACCAAAACCCTGAAGAGGGTGTGACTGTCCTTGTGGCCGCTCACAATGAGTTTCAAAATCTCAAGATTTTGATTCCCAAGCTATTCGAGCAAGACTATCCCAAGTTTGACGTGATGATTGTCAACGATCGAAGTACGGATCGCACTAAGCGTTTGCTGGAAGAGATGATGGGAATTTATCCCAAACTTCGCTCCGTCACCATCAAATATACCCCCAAACATGTCACCTCGAAAAAATTTGCGCTTACGCTAGGTATCAAAGTGGCCAAAAATGACGTCATCCTATTGACAGACGCAGACTGCATGCCCACAAGCAACCAATGGATTCGAAAAATGACCGCACCGGTGAGGGAGGATAAAAAAATCTTCTCACTCGGATTTTCCAACTATGAAATCAAACCTAGCCTATTGAACCGATGGATACAATTTGAGACCATCCTGACGGCGCTTTATTATTTTTCATTTGCACTCTGGAAATCGCCCTTTATGGGAGTGGGGAGAAATCTCTGCTACCGCAAAAGTTTCTTTATGGGGGTGAAAGGTTTCAAAGGAATCTGGCACTTGGAAGGCGGCGACGACGATCTGTTCGTCAATCAATATGCAACCGGGCAAAACACAGCCGTCGTTTTGGATCCCGAGGCGAATACAACCTCAATCCCAAAAGAGACCTGGAAAGAATACCTGGTTCAGAAAAAACGTCACCTCCATGCCGGCAAATATTACCGAGGAGAAAACAAAAGAAAGATTGGGCTATTTCCGCTTTCTCATGGACTTTTCTGGGTTGGTGGCGTCGGATTGCTGTTTTATTTCGGAATAGGAACCCAATGGGAACAATTTGCCGCCGTTTTGGGTATTATTCTTTTACGATCGTTTTTAGTCCTGCAGATTTTCAATTCTGCTTCTAAAAACATTCAAGGATCCGCGCCTCCAATGAATATCCTGTTCAATGATTTTATGTATTTGGGTTATTTTTGGATTTTGGGATCAGTATCTTACCAGGCAAAAGACATCCAATGGAAATAAACGAACGCGGTTTTTCGAATAAAGCTCTCGAGGATTTTGATCTGATTGACCGGGCTGTCTTGGAAAAAGACCAGCAGGCCTATGCGATGCTGATGAAGCGATACAAGAAGGCTGTTTATTTCATGATCCTAAAGATGATCCGCGATGCAGATGACGCAGAGGATCTGACAATGGAGGCTTTCGCCAAAGCATTCCGTAATTTGGAGCGCTTCAAAAAAGACTACACCTTTTCCACCTGGCTGTTCCGCATTGCCACCAACAACACCATTGACTTTATCCGGAAAAAAAAGCTCAAAACCATGAGCCTCAACAACACCCTTTCGGATGACAGCGGAAACTCCGTCAACATCGATGTGGAAGATGATGACAACAATCCTCAAGATGAATTCATCAAAACTCAGCGGATCGAGATGGTAAGGATTTTTGTAGACAAACTTCCCCCAAAATATCGCACGCTGGTTCGTCTACGCTACTTTGACGAACTTTCCTACGAGGAAATTGCTCAAGAGCTCGACAAACCACTCGGCACGGTCAAGGCCCAGCTCCACCGCTCGCGTGAGCTTTTGTACGAAATCGCCGCTGGCAAAGAAAAACACATCTGATGAATCCTGGCACCACGCTGATCCTTTCTTATTTTCCCAACCTGAGCGAAAAGCAAATCCAGCAATTTGATCGTTTGCAGGAACTCTATGACGACTGGAATTCCAAGATCAATGTGATCAGCCGTAAGGATATGGAGCAGTTTTACGTCCATCACGTGCTGCATTCATTGGGTATCGCCAAGGTGACAACTTTCCAGCCTGGCACCAAAATTCTGGACATCGGCACAGGAGGAGGTTTTCCCGGCATTCCCTTAGCGATACTTTTCCCGGAAGCGCATTTTCATTTGGTAGACTCAATAGGAAAGAAAATAAACGTGGTCAAAGAAGTGACCAAAGCGCTGAAGTTATCCAATGTCGAAGCGCAGCAGGCTCGTGCCGAAGAGCTGGTGAGAAAGTATGATTTTGTGGTCAGCCGCGCCGTCACCCGAATGGCCAATTTCTACCCTTGGGTCAAAGGCAAGATCAAGCTGGAAGACTTCAACGAATTCCAAAACGGAATCCTATATCTCAAAGGCGGAGACGTGGACGAAGAAATGGAGGAACTGGACAAATCCTACGTGAGCTATCATCTGGAAGATTACTTCAAGGAGGCTTATTTTGAGACCAAAAAAGTGGTCTATATGCCTTGGGAGGACAAGAGGTGAAAACTTATTTTTTTTAAATTTTAGCACAAAAAAAACCGGTAAATGAATTGGATTTCATGGGCTTGGGATTATTGCAACCACAGGCATTTTTGAGGTCTTTTTTTAAGGTATTTGCGAAAATGACTTTTCCAAAGTTTACCTATCCTCGGTGTTTCACTAACAATATTTAACAGAGTAGTTACGCTATTTTTCGGAAATAATTAATATTATAGCAGTGTTAAAATGCTTCTCAGATTTATCATTTGGTAGCTGTTGATCAGTATTGAAACTTGATCAAAAGAATTTTTGAGTTCGTCAAGCATTGAGCACAGAAGAAGGAAGTGATTGACCTCTTTTTTTGAAGTCGCACTTCAGGGGTTTGTAGATGATTATGGCCATCAAAGGGCTGCAAAAGTGCTGCACCTATATTTTCAGTTTGGCCAGATTCATCCATTTTACATTCAATATTGAGCATGTCATCTAATGCAAAGATGCTATAGCTATGGTTTGGGAATGGAGTCTAGTTTTTGTCATTGAATATATAGTTGAAAAATATAACGCTGAAAAGATGAAATTTTTCCTTTCATTCCTTCTTTTGTTTGCCATCACTTTTGCTTCGCAAGCCCAATCCAAACTTACTATTCGGGGAACAGTGAAAGACACCACCAACCTCCCGCTCGACTACACCTCTGTGCTCCTCCTTAGTCCAAAAGACTCCGCCCTGGTGGCTTACACACTGACTAATAAAGCCGGAGAATACCAGTTCAAAAACGTAGATCGGCAACCCCTGCTCATCAAAGCTACCTATATGGGGCACCTACCCTTCCAAAAGGAACTGGCACTGCCGGAAGCAGATGTGTTGGAGGTGGAGGAGATTCAGTTAAAGCCTATCCTTCAGGAACTCTATGAGGTGGTGGTGAAAGCCGCCAAAGCACCGCTAATGATGCGTGGCGATACGCTGGAATACGATGCCAGCAAATTCAAAGTACCGCCTGGAGCGACTTTGGAAGACCTACTTCGCAAGCTGCCCGGTATGCAGATCGACAAGGATGGAAACATAATAGCACAAGGAGAACAAGTGCAGAAGGTAACGGTAGATGGCAGGCGTTTTTTCGGAGGTAATACCAAAATGGCCACACAAAACTTAAATGCCGAATCGATAAGCAAGCTCCAGCTATTTGATGATAAGTCAGAACAGTCCAAGCTCACAGGAGTGGAAGATGGAGTTAAGGAAAAAACCTTGAATGTGGAGTTGAAGGAAGACGCGAAAAAAGGAGGTTTTGGCAAAGTTTCCGCAGCGGCAGGTACAGATGAGAGATGGGCTGCAAATGCCTCATTTAATAAGTTTGATGACGTAAACCAATTTTCCGTCATCGGCTATGGCAACAATGTCAACCAATCCGGCTTGAGTTGGGATGACCTCCAAGAGTTTAAGGGTAGCAGTGCCTTCCAATTTGGCGACACCGGAGATTTTGGTTTTAATGGAAGTGGAGGAATAAATTATATAGTTTTTTCGGGAGGAGACAATGAAGAATCCTTCGAAATCCCCTTCAACAATCTCAACTCAGGATTTTCTAACAACCAGGCTATTGGCGTCAATTACAACTACCTGAAAGGCAAAAAGGATTTCAGTAGCAATTATTTCTATAGCCGTAGTGACCAAATCCTGGAGAGCGTCAATAGCAGAACCAACTTTCTAGAGGACAATTCATCCTTCACTTCCACTGACCAAAGTTTACAAAATAATATAGCAGGTCACCATCGGGTAAATCTTCGATTTCAAAATGAATTGGACAGCGCCAACACCATCACCATAAACGGCAAGGGAAGGCTAAGTACACTCACTACCTCATTGCTCAGCCATCAGGAGCTGATAAGAAGTAGCATGGAGCAAAGCCAAATGGATCGTAACAACCAATCAGACAAATGGTCAGGAGCTTTTCAAGGCACGGCAATCTATAGGCACAAGTTCAAAAAAAATGGGCGGAATTTTGCTGCGAGCATCAGTGACACCTATAGTAAAGCAGACCAGGATGGCACCCAAAAAGCCATCGTGGACCACATGAACTCTACCGATCCGAATACTTACTTCCAAAGCTTAGATCAAGTCATCCAGGCATTGAATGGATCAAACCTGATCAAGTCAAGCCTACTCTATGTCGAACCCATCAAGAAGATTTTCTTCTGGGAGACTTTCTACAATTTCAGCCAATCTAACAGCGAAACAAACCGACAGGTTTACGATGTGGAGAGAAGTGACGTAAGAGAGCTAAACCCTGAGCTCAGCCGATTCTTTGACAACAAAATCACCTACAACAGGTTTGGTTCCAGTTTCCGATATGCAAACAAAGGCTCTAACCTAAGCGTGGGACTAGCCGCATCCAACTACCGATTGAAAGGGCAATTTTCAGTGGTAGAAGACAGTGAGATCCTTGGCAGAGTAGACAAGAGCTACCTCAATTTCACTCCCAATGTATCCTATTGGAAAACCATGAAGGGCAACAAGCGTATCAATGCTAGCTATGCCATGGGGGTGACTCCGCCGAGTATTGCAGACCTCCAGCCGTACAAGGACATTTCCAATCCGCTCTATATCCGGGAAGGAAATCCTGATCTTGAGCCAGAAGTGTCCCATTCTTTCAATACCGGATACAACATGTATGACCCTGCGACCTTTATAAATTTCCGGTTCTCATTCAATGCTACACTCTATCAGAATCAGGTCGTTCAAAACCAGACGATAGACCCGGAAACCCTCGTCACCACCTATAAAGCAGGAAATGCAACCGGAGGGCAGCGTTTTTACCCTTATCTCGGTTTTGGTTTTCCCATCATAAAAACCAAGGCCAATGCATACCTATATGCAAATCCATCCTATTCCAAGAGCCTTTCCCTAATCAATTCCACCGAAACGGAGACCCATACATACAGCCATAACTTTGGGGCAAATTTAGACCTGACACCTCTGGAATGGCTAGGCCTCTATGCCGGATCATCGTTTCGCCTGAGCAAAACCAATTACGAGCAAAACCCAACCCAAAACCAGGATATCGTAAACTGGAGTGCATATAGTAATATGAACATCAAATTCCCCAAGGACTTCTATCTGGATGTGAAATTCAACTACAACCGATATAAAAACGAAAGCTTTGGATTTGACCAGAAAGTGCCTATTCTCAATGCATCCTTTTACAAACTACTCGGTGAGGCAAAAAAATGGGAAGTCAGACTTTCTGCCAATGACATCTTCAATAAAAATCAAACCATCAGTCAGTATGCCGGGCAAAACTACGTCTCCACTGGGAGAATTGAGACTTTGGCTAGATATTTCCTGCTCGGAGTGACCTACAACATGCGGGGAGTAGAAGTAAAAAGAAATAGATAGTTTAAACTGGCAGTCGACCTTTATAACAATGAAATCAAAAATTCTAAAAACCATTGTGCTGATCCTGATAAGCACAGGACTTAGAGCCCAAAATATCGTGGGTGAGGTAGAATACCGTTACAAAATTTTCTATGACAAAATCTATTCGAGCCTGCCCCACCTTACCCCGCAGGAAAGGGATAGGATCCAACTTTCCTGGGGTAATCCCGAGGGCTACAGTACCCGGATGAAACTCCAGTTTTGGCCCGAAAAGAGTCTCTATACCTTCGGCGCTCCCTATGAGGTACGCAGCTACTCTTGGCAAGTGGAAGACTATTTCATTGAAAACAATCTAGAAGAGCAAACCTATCTGAAGTACATGGATCAAATGGGCAAAACCTACATAGTCCGTGATAGTCTAAATGCTCCAAAATGGAGGGTAATGAACGAGATACGGGATATTCTCGGACACATGTGTATGAAAGCAGTGAGTGAAGACACTTTAAAAGGCCAAAAGATCACTGCTTGGTTTGCCTCTGATATACCGGTTCCCGTCGGGCCCGAAGAGCAATTCGGCCTACCGGGTTTGATTTTAGCCTATGACATCAACGATGGAATGCTGATCGTTGAAGCCGAGAAAATCACATTTGGCGAACCGGGAGAAATCATCACCCTGCCAAAAAAACTAAAAGGGAGGGAAGTATCGGGCACTGAATATCAGGATCTCGTCAAAGATTTTATCCAGACCTCCATCGAAAGCAAGCAAGCTTGGATGTGGGAAATCAGATATTGAGTACTACCATTTGGAAGACTATTTCAAGGAGGATTTTTTGAGACCAAAAAAGTGGTCTATATGCCTTGGGAGGATAAGAGCTAAACCTCTCCCTTTTCACCCTACCAGTTTTCTTACATTTTCGTAGAATCTCAAGGCAATTCTGTCCTGAAGGGCTCTATGGGGCTACTTTACAATTTTCAAATTATACAAATTCAAAATTTAACTTATGTAAGTTCAAAATACTTTCTATGTAAATTCAAAATTTAATCTTGAGGAATCACTTATTTCGAAGTAATTTTGTGAATCATGAATATGATCAACAGACAGATTTACAAGACAATACAGGATCATCAAAGCAACTATCCGATCCTGGCACTGACCGGCCCACGCCAGTCGGGGAAGACCACTTTGTCGAAAACACTTTTTCCTGATTATCGCTATGTAAGTCTGGAAAATCCCGACCAGCGTGACTTCGCTCTCAATGATCCCAACGGATTCTTGAAAGCATATGATGATCGGGTCATACTGGATGAAATCCAACAGGCTCCGGCGATATTTTCTTATCTCCAGACCCTCGTAGATAGTCGGCCAGACCGCATGGGAGGATTTATCCTATCGGGTTCCCAAAACTTCCATCTGATGGAACGAATCACTCAAAGTCTCGCGGGGAGAGTGGCGATTTTCAAACTTTTACCCTTGGATTTTAAAGAATTGAAAGAGGCCGAGCTCTTGGCGGATGATCCTTTGGATCAATTGATCCATGGATTCTATCCTGCTATGTACGATAGGAAGATTGCACCGAGTACCTTCTACTCAAATTATGTCCAGACCTATGTCAATCGGGATGTGACCCAACTGCTGTCTGTCCAGAACTCCCGACAATTTCAAAATTTCCTGGGCCTATGTGCAGCTCGGGCGGGCCAGCTGTTGAATTTGAGTGCATTGGCAACGGAGGCCGGAATCAGTCAGCCAACCGCAAAGGCTTGGCTTTCGGCATTGGAATCAAGCTACATCACGTTCCAACTCTATCCGTTTTATAAGAATTTCAGCAAAAGAATCGTAAAAACTCCCAAACTCTATTTTTATGATTCGGGTTTGCTTTGCCATTTGCTGAAAATCACCAAAAAGGAAACACTTCTAACCCATCCTATAAAAGGTGCTTTGTTTGAAAATATGCTCATCAGCGAATTCTACAAACAGATGCATCATGGATACCATCTGGAAAGTCCGTGGTTTTGGAGAGACAGCAATGGAAACGAAGTTGACCTTTTGCTGGACAAAGGCCAAACACTGGAAATCGTCGAAATCAAAGCCAGTGAAACTATCCTGACAAAAAACTTTGACGGATTGGCCAAGTTTGAAGACTTCTCAGATATGCCGGTGTCAAAAAAATCCTTGGTATATGCAGGACATCAAAATCAAAACCGGCTACAGGGAAGAGTTACATCCTGGCGTGATTTTTATGATTTCAAATGATCTTTCCTTATGGAATTTCGGAGGAATTGGAAAAAACACAGCCCAAGTGACAGGGCACCCAATTCTCCTTGTCTTCTCTGATGATTTAGAGATTGGATGGAAAAAAAACTTCCGCTATACCTACTAGGCCTCATGTATTGAGAGAGGTTTACCGACGATCTGTCATCGAGGCAATTACCTGAAAATTCACGGGTTAAATCGTCTATCAACCTAAAAATCAACGCCTTAATCTTAAAGCAAAGAGTATCAGAATTCTACGCGATTCTTTCCGACAATTCCTGCCAATCGGTTTTTTGCTCCCAAGATTAGCCCTAATTTGAAGCCTCATTTCCCGAAGCCATGTATATAATTTTTGATACCGAGACTACCGGTCTGCCCCGCGACTACAATGCTCCCATGTCCGATGTGGACAACTGGCCTAGGCTCGTGCAGCTTGCTTGGCAGCTCCATGATGCCAAAGGAAATCTACTCTCGCATCACAATTACATCATCCGGCCGGAAGGGTTTACCATCCCCTACAATGCCGAGAAAGTCCACGGAATCTCCACCAAGCGCGCTTTGGCCGAAGGTCATGAGCTCAAGCAGATCTTGGGGATTTTTGAAGGAGATGTGCAGCAGGCCAAGTTTTTGGTCGGACACAATATTGAGTTTGACATCAATGTGGTTGGTTCCGAATTTCTCCGAGCAGCGGCAACCATGCCGCTCACGGCTCCGCCGCTTGACACCAAAGACATCTCTACCGATTTTTGTGCGCTGCCGGGAGGTCGAGGTGGTAAATTCAAGTGGCCAACCCTGACCGAGTTGCACCAAAAACTCTTTGGAAAAGGTTTTGGCGACGCACACGATGCAGCCTACGATGTGGATGCGACGGCACGCTGTTTCTTTGGTCTCATCACTCAGGGAGTGCAGCCTCCGATCTCGGGGATTTCAGTTTCTGAAGTAATCTACGAAGCTCCGAAACTAGCCGAAGCGAACTTTGCACAGGCAAAAGACACGCAAAAAGCCGCTGCAAAAGACATCCTGAAACAAGCGGGAAAGGCAGACATTTCAGACCTGACGGATGTGCCTTTTACCCACCTGCACGTCCATAGCCAGTACTCAGTTCTTCAGGCAACTTCAGAGATTCCGGCGATGGTGGCTAGGGCAAAAAGTCTTGGCATGACAGCCATCGCCATGACCGATCACGGGAACATGATGGGCGCTTTCCACTTTGTCAAAGAAGCGATGGGCAAAGACATCAAGCCGATCTTGGGCTGCGAGTTTAACTTGTGTCGAGACCGAAAAAACAAGAGCAACAAGGACGACGGCTATCAAACGGTGCTTCTGGCCAAAAACAAGGCTGGTTATCACAATCTCGCCAAGCTGGCTTCCTACGCCAATATCGAGGGTTTTTACTATCTGCCTAGAATTGACAAAGCGCTGCTGGCGCAATACAAAGGTGACCTGATCGCGACGACCGGAGGACTTTGGGGTGAGATTCCATTCCTCATTTTGAATGTCGGTGAGACTCAGGCTGAGGAGGCTTTTGTTTGGTGGAAAGAGCAATTTGGCGACGACTTCTATGTCGAGCTTTCGCGCCATGGCATCCCCGAAGAAGAAAAAGTCAACGAAGTACTTCTGGATTTTGCCCGAAAATACGGCGTAAATTATTTCGCAGCCAACAACTCCTATTACACCGAAAAGACCGATGCACAGGCACACGACGTCCTGCTCTGTGTCAAAGACGGCGAACTCTTCGATAAACCTAAGAAATACATCGGTAAGCGTGGCCGGGAATTTCGCTACGGCTTTCCCAACGATGAATTCTACCTGAAAAGTCCTGTGGAGATGAAAAAGCTTTTCGCAGATCTGCCCGAGGCAATTGCCTGCACGCAGGAGATCGTAGACAAAGTCGAAGCCTACAAACTCGCCCGTGAGGTCTTGCTTCCGAAGTTTGGTATCCCAGCAGAATTCGTCCACGAGGAGGATGCCGCCGATGGAGGCAAGCGAGGTGAAAATGCCTATCTGAGGCACTTAACCTATGAAGGCGCCAAAAGACGCTATCCAGAGATTACCCCAGAGATTCAGGAGCGACTGGACTTTGAGCTGGCAACCATTCAGAACACCGGTTATCCGGGTTACTTTTTGATCGTACAGGATTTCATAGTGGAGGCGAGAAAGATGGGCGTGTCCGTCGGCCCCGGCCGTGGATCTGCGGCAGGATCAGCCGTGGCCTATTGCACGGGCATAACCAACATTGACCCCATCGAATACAACCTCCTATTCGAACGTTTTCTAAATCCAGACCGGGTTTCACTTCCCGATATTGACATTGACTTTGACGACGAAGGTCGGGGAAGAGTCATCGATTACGTGATCAAAAAATACGGTTCCAACCAGGTCGCTCAGATCATCACTTACGGCACCATGGCGGCGAAGTCTGCGATTCGTGACACCGCACGAGTGCTGAATTTGCCTCTTGCGGAAGCAGGAAGATTGGCGAATCTCGTGCCGGACATCAAGTTGAAATCGCTTTTTAGCCTACAGGGAAATCGGGCGGCCATCGCTGACAAACTCAAAGATCAGGCGGAAATGATCGCGAAAGCGGACGAACTAATCCGCATCTCGAAAGGGCACGACGAATCCGCCAAGACAATCAATCAAGCTGCCATGCTTGAGGGATCGGTGCGAAATCTCGGCATACACGCCTGCGGGGTGATCATCACACCTGACGACATCACAAATTTCGTCCCGGTGGCTTTAGCCAAAGACTCTGAGATGGTTTGTACCCAATTTGACAACTCGGTCGTGGAATCCGCCGGTTTGTTGAAGATGGACTTTTTGGGATTAAAAACACTCACACTCATCAAGGATGCAATCAAGATCGTGAAGGAACGACACGGAATCCAACTGGATGCAGATGTGTTCCCCATCGATGATGTGGTGACCTATGAGCTTTTCCAGCGTGGCGAGACAGTCGGCATTTTCCAATATGAATCTGCCGGGATGCAGAAATACATGCGCGAACTAAAGCCGACGGTTTTTGCGGATTTGATCGCCATGAACGCACTGTACCGTCCAGGGCCGATCGCTTATATCCCTTCTTTTGTCAAAAGAAAACACGGGACCGAGCCGATCACCTACGATCTGGACGACATGAAGGAATACTTGGAGGAAACCTACGGTATCACGGTTTACCAGGAACAGGTCATGCTTTTGTCCCAAAAACTGGCAGGTTTCACCAAAGGTGAGGCCGACGTTTTGCGTAAGGCGATGGGTAAAAAGCAGAAGGACGTCCTAGACAAGATGAAGCCGAAGTTCGTGGCGCAAGCTTCGGCAAAAGGCCACGATGCCAAGCGGCTGGAGAAAATCTGGACGGACTGGGAGGCCTTTGCGTCCTATGCCTTCAACAAATCCCACTCGACTTGCTACGCCTGGATTGCCTACCAGACTGCCTACCTCAAGGCGCACTATCCGGCGGAGTACATGGCTTCTGTGTTGAGCAACAACATGAACGATATCACGCAGGTGACCTTTTTCATGGAAGAGTGTAAACGCATGGGGATCAAAGTGGCCGGCCCGGATGTGAATGAATCCAAGGGCGGCTTCACGGTCAACAAAGCCGGCGAAATCCGGTTTGGAATGGCCGCCATCAAAGGCGCCGGTTCCGCCGCCGTAGAGGAAATCATCATCGAGCGGGAGAAAAACGGCCCGTACAAAAACATTTTCGACTTTGCGAAGCGAGTCAATTCCAGGGCTTTGAATAAGAAAACCATGGAAGCGTTAGCCATGGCAGGAGCTTTTGATTGCTTCAAAGAACACCACCGACGACAATATTTAGAAGCCCCGGACAATGATCTCTCATTAATCGAAAAGGCCACCAAATATGCCCAAAAAGTGCAGCAAGAGGAAGATAGTGCTCAAGTGAGTCTATTCGGCGGCGGCAACGGCAACATGGAAGTGCCGCTTCCTTCGGTCGCGCCCATGGAGCCTTTTTCCCAGATTCAGCAACTCAATATTGAAAAAGATGTCGTCGGCCTATTCATCTCCGGCCATCCCCTGGATGAGTTCAAGCTTGAGATCGAGGCTTTTACCAATACGGCCTTGCCTGCTTTGACCGATCTTGACGGTCTCAAAGGTAAATCTGATCTGAAGTTGGCCGGATCGGTTAGTTCTTTTGCACACCGCACCACCAAAAATGGAAAACCTTTCGGCACCCTCACCTTGGAAGACTACGCAGGTTCTTTCACCTTCTTCCTGTTTGGAGACGACTACGTGCGATTCAAAGAATACTTCATGAACGGATGGTTTGTCTTTCTCTCCTGCGCAGTCGCACAGAAAAAATGGGGTGGAGACAATGAACTGGAAGTGAAAATCAACAGCATGATGCTCCTCAGCGAAGTGCGTGGCAAGATGATCAAAGGCCTGCGGATCAACATTGACTTGGATAATCTAACTCTAGATCTGATGGAAAAACTTGAGGCCATCACGACCAAATACAAAGGAGACGCCAAGCTCTACATTGATGTGATCGACCGAAAGGAAAACATCGCGCTAGAGCTTTTCTCCAAGCGATTCGCCATCGACCCGAGCGCAGACATGATCAGGGCACTAAAAACCCTTCCGGAAGTGGTGTATAAGGTTGTCTGAGGCAATCGCTTTGAAGCCATTGTTTTTGGCAATAGGTGATTGACAAAAATTTACCGTCGGTAGGAACTTATTAGTCTTCAATCCACTTTTGCAGATATATTTGAAAAATCGAAATAAATAAACCAAGGATAAAATGGGAAATGCAGTAGAAATCACCGACGCAAACTTTGAAGAAATCATCGCTGGAGATCAACTAGTTATGGTTGACTTCTGGGCAGAATGGTGTGGTCCGTGTAAGATGATCGGCCCCGTGGTCGAGCAACTGGCCACCGAGTACGATGGCAAAGCCGTAATCGGCAAAGTTGATGTGGATGCCAATCCTGCTGTAGCACAGGCTTTCGGGATTCGCTCCATTCCTACTTTGTTGTTCTTCAAAGGCGGTCAAATCGTAGACAAACAAGTGGGCGCAGTGCCAAAAACAGTCTTGGCTCAAAAGCTAGACGCACAACTTTAAATCTTAATTCCACATAGATTGGAAGGCCGCAAAGCTAACTTTGCGGCTTTTTTCATGCCCTTCAATAAGCTCTATTGCAGGTTTGCGACCAAACCCTTCGAAAGTTTTCCTATTTTCAGGTCTGAGGGGAAGTTCCCCAATCTTTGAAAACACTAACTCCACACCCCAGATGGCCGAGCGACTGATTTCGCTGGATGAATTTTGGACTTTGCGAAAAACAATCCCGATGATTGATGCGCGAAGCGAAAGTGAATTTGCGCAAAGCAAAATCCCCGGAGCAATCAATCTGCCGATTCTCAACGATGAAGAGCGCATTGTGGTAGGCACGCTCTACAAACACGATGGAGCAGAAAAGGCGACCATGAAGGGTTTTGAGTTAGTTGGGCCACGATTTCATGAGATCCAGAATGCAGCCCTAAAACTATTTTCAGAGAAAAAAATAATCCTCTATTGCTGGAGGGGCGGGATGAGAAGTCAGATTTTAACTTGGCTGCTAAGCATGGTTGGCTTCGAAGTTTACCGACTCATCGGTGGCTACAAAGCCTATCGGACGTTTACTTTCGCCGAAGTCAGGAAAGAACGCAACCTGATCGTCTTGGGCGGAAAAACTGGAGTAGGGAAGACCGTTTTGCTCAAATCGCTTCGGGGAAAAGGCGAACAAGTCCTCGACTTGGAAGGCCTCGCCAATCACAAAGGATCGAGCTTCGGTGCGATAGGGATGCCGCCTCAGCCATCTGCGGAACAGTTCGAAAACCTGATGGCCGAACAGCTACTCGCATCGGATCCTGCGGTGCCACTTTGGGTCGAAAACGAAAGTCGCAATATCGGCAGAATTACGCTGCCGGATTTATTCTTTGAACAGATGGGAAAAAGCCTTCTCATTGATATTCAAAAGCCGGACGCTGAGCGAATCACCCATATCAACGAGGAATATGGAAAACTCCCAATCGAAGAATTGATCTCGGCGGTCAACCGGATCAAAAAGCATCTGGGCGGACTGCGAACCCAAGCAGCCGTCGAGGCGATCATCGCAGACGAACCTGAATCCTGGATTTCCAATCTGTTGATCTACTATGACAAAACCTATGAATTTGACCTTGCCAGGCATGAGAAAGGAAAAAAAGTCGTCGCGGATCTGGGAGAAAAAACCCTCGACGAGCAACTCGAACTTTTACTGAACATCAAAGACCAATATGACAACTAATCTCCCTACCCGACTCACCGAATGGAGTGAAGGATCAGGCTGCGGCTGCAAGATCGCACCTGCCATACTGGATCAAATCCTGAACGCAAGTGGCTCTTTTTCCCAGAAAGATCCCCGCCTACTTGTCGGAAACTCCACCAAAGATGACGCGGCGATCTATCAGGTTTCGGATGATTTAGCTGTGATCAACACGGTTGACTTCTTCACGCCGATCGTCGATGACCCGTTTGATTTTGGCAGAATCGCCGCAGCAAATGCCATCTCAGACGTCTATGCGATGGGCGGAAAACCGGTCTTTGCCAATGCGATATTGAGCTGGCCGGTGGAGAAACTAGCTCCGGAACTGGCAGCGAAAGTGCTTGAGGGCGCAAAATCTATCTGCAAAACAGCAGGCATCGAACTCGCAGGAGGTCATTCGATCGCAGCAAAAGATCCGATCTTTGGTCTTTCTGTCAACGGGATCATTAATCCCCGCAAGATCAAAACCAATGGAGGCAGCCAAAGCGGTGACTTGCTTTTCCTCACCAAACCCTTGGGAATTGGTGTCTTGGCCACTGCGCTGAAACGGCAAAAAATACAGGAACAAGACTATCTCAATCTCGTCGATACGGCTTGTCGATTGAATGCGATTGGTACAGTCCTTGGTAATCACGAAGAGGTTCATGCGATGACCGACGTGACGGGTTTCGGGCTTTTGGGTCACCTGATCGAGATGGCCGATGGAGCCGGACTTTCCGCCCAACTTGAAATTGACAAACTTCCACTGATCGAAGGAATCCAAGAGTACATTAACCAGTTTATTTTCCCAGACAACACCTACCGCAACTGGAATGGGTACAGCGCAAAATCCAAAGGCGTGGTGGGAATGGACCTGGTCAAGCTCTGCGACCCTCAGACAAGCGGAGGGCTACTGATCTCCGTCGCACCCGAAAACAAAGCCTGGTTTGCAGAGACCATGAACCTTCACAACCAAGTAATATGGGAAATCGGACGGTTTGTGGACAAGGGAGATTTTGTCGTTGAGGTGGTTTAATGCTCCAAAGGAGACACCCCTCCGGAAACCATAAACTTCATAACGTCGGAGCTTTTCACCCCTTTCAAGGGAGTCACCAACTCGCGCTTCACCAGAAAAACATTTCCCGAAACATTGTAGCTATGGGGAAAATAAACGGCGACCAGATCCGGCTTGCCGATAATGCTCAAATCTTCCTGGGTCAAAAAGCCAAGTCTGGATACTGTTTCGCTCACTTGTACGATCACTGGCGAGCTGAATTTTTTCTTATCTCCTACGAAGGCACTCATCAGATCCTTGATGCTAGTATAAAGCAAGCTGACGAGCGGGATTTTGAAAAGCCCTCGTTCGAACCATTCAAACAGGGGTTTGGTAAAGAACAAGCTTGCCAGATATCCGGCAAAAGTGATTAAACCGATAACCATCAGAATCCCGATACCGGGAAATGGCACGGGAATTAATCCATCCACAAAAAAGAAAATCGTATAGATCACATAGCAGGTGACTGCCAAGGGTGTCAATACAAGAAGGCCTCTGAAAAAATAAGATAGGATGCGATTGTAGGTAAATTTCATTGTAGCTGATTTCCCACAAATTTGGCAAAAAAAATGCCCGATCTTCCGATCAGGCAGTTTATTGTGGATTACCAGAAAATCAATCCAGCAGTTTTACTTTAACACTTTTATAATAGATCACGCTTTTGGGGTCATGTGCCTGCAGCGCAACGGTTCCGTGATCGGCCTTTTTAGTGCCTAGATCACCTTTGCGGTTTTCATCCTTGGACTGGTCATACACGTTGATTGTTTCGCCATTGATCTTTACCGTCACCACGTTATCCTTGATAATAATATGCTCAGTGTACCATTCTCCGTCTTTGACATAGACATCTTTTACGTCTTGAAAGGAATAAACGCTTCCGGTCTTTCTCCAATCCGCATGGCTCTGATTAACCTGGATTTCATACCCGACACTTGGCCAGCCGTCAGCCTGATAGGTCGTATGAACAAAGATTCCGGAATTTGCTCCAGGCATAGTCTTCACTTCGGCAATCACTTCGAAGTTTTTGAAATCGTGATTTCCAACAGGTCCGTCATAAAAGAGATGGGCACGAGGTCCGGCCACTTTAATCACCCCATCCTCCACTGTGAAAGAAGAAGGACTGTCAGTTGTTAACTTCCAGCCATCCAGATTTTTTCCGTTGAAAAGTTCCACCCAGTCTCCATTTTGAGGGAAAGCGGCAATAGAGAAGAAGCATAGGACGAGCAATGCAAATAGTTTTTTCATGTGTTTTGGGCTCTAGGTTATTGAGTCTTTAAGATAAAAAGTCTGAGATGAAATACGACTACCATTGAAAACAAAAAGGCTCTGAAGAAAACTCCAGAGCCCTTTCTTTAGCGATTTTCCAATTAAAGATCGATGCCCATGAAAGACATGAAAGCAATGCCCATCAAACCTGTCAAAAGCATGGTGATGCCCAAACCTTTCAGGCCGTTTGGCACAGCCGAATATTTCAATTTTTCTCGGATAGCTGCCAAGAGTACAATAGCAAGCATAAATCCCAGACCCGATCCAAATCCATAAACTGCTGACTCAGCAATCGTGTAGTCTCTCTGAGCCATAAAAAGGCAACCACCAAGAATCGCACAGTTCACCGCGATCAGCGGAAGGAAAATACCCAACTGTCCATAAAGTGCCGGGGAGAATTTCTCAATGATCATCTCTACCAACTGCACGATACCTGCGATGATGGCGATGAACATGATGAATCTCAGAAATGACAAATCAATCGTGGCCAAGCTCGCTGATACCCACGTCAGGGCGCCTTCTTTGAGCACGAATTCATTCAACACCCAGTTGAATGGAACTGTCACGCCAAGAACGAATACAACAGCTGCACCCAATCCAATGGCGGTACTTACTTTTTTGGATACGGCAAGAAACGAGCACATTCCAAGGAAGTAAGCGAAAATCATATTGTCGATAAAAATCGACCGAATACCAAGGCTAAATAATTCCATCTTTCTATTCCTCAATTAATGTTCAACATATCCTGTCTTGGTACGCTGTACCCAAACAATCAGTCCAAGAATGATAAAAGCTCCAACTGGAGAAACCATCAGACCATTCGTAGCAAGCTGAAAATCAGGCCCGAATAATCCAGACACAAACTCAAACACTTCGATACCAAATACTGATCCCGAACCCCAAAGTTCTCTGAAGAAGGCTACAGTCAGGATGATCCAAGAATATCCCAAGGCGGAACCCAATCCATCGAGCAGAGAATCATACGGCTTGTTGCCCATGGCAAAAGCTTCCAGCCGTCCCATTACGATACAGTTGGTGATGATCAATCCGATAAATACAGACAATTCCTTGTACATATCGTAAGAGAAGGCTTTGAGCAACTCACTGACCAAGGTTACCAATGTGGCGACTACCGCCAGTTGTACGATAATTCGTACTCGCGAAGGAATCGTGTTTCTCATCAGTGAAATCACCACGTTTGCCAAGGCGATTACAAAGGTCACGGAAATTGCCATAACCAAAGTTGGCTTCATTTGAGTAGTTACCGCCAATGCGGAGCAAATCCCCAATACCTGGATGGTAATCGGGTTTTCATCTACCAAAGGATCCGCAACCAATTTTTTTCTTCGCTTGGAAAGCATGGCCTCAGCCGGCTTCTTAGCGATCGCATTTTCTAAAGTTTCAGCACTCATTTTATTTGAATTTGGTGAGTTGAAGATGATTTAAAGACCAGCTACTGCTGATGAAGCCGACTTTGATTTGATGTAGGCTTCATAGTTTCCCAAGTAGGCTTTGAGCATATTGTTCACGCCAACTGCGGTGATGGTCGCGCCAGACATTCCATCAACCTTATGTGGATCAGAAGAATAGTCTTTACCCTCGCCCTTCATCATTTGTACAGCGACCAGTGAGCCGGACTCATCGAAGATGCTTTTGCCAACGAAGCGGCTCTGCACTTCAGATTCGGTGATTCTGGCCCCCAATCCCGGAGTTTCTCCCGCATGTGCAAGGGTAATTCCAGCGATCGTGTCCATATCGGTTTCCAAAGCGATATATCCCCAAATAGCGTCCCATAGTCCAGCTCCATAAAGCGGAAGGACGTATGACTTTACGTCAGATGGGTTACCTTCCGCATGGTAGATGAATACCGGATAGGCTCTTTCATCAGCCGGCTTTTTGTAGTCTTTCGCGATGTCAACTTTCTCGGCAGTGACACCTCCCTCGGTGATTTCTTTACCATTGATATCCACGACTGTGGCGGAGATGCTGTTTGCATAAAACTCATTAACCTGATCAGGGGTCATCGCGGCTATTTCCGCACCATCGATCACTGCGCCCAAGATCTGCTTTTTCTTATCCAAAGCGATCGCTTCCTGCTGTCTTGGGCCCAAGAGCTGAGCCGAACCTGAGAGCAAAAGCCCCAGGATAATAGTCAATACAGCGGAATAAACAATTACATAAGTATTAGACTGTTGCACGTTGTAACCTCCTTGTTTTGTTAGCTTTTACTACATAATAATCAATCAACGGTGCTACGACGTTCATGAACAAAACGGCAAGCATGATCCCTTCCGGATAGGCAGGATTGGTTACCCGGATAATGATCGTGAATACCCCGATCAAAAAGCCGTATATCCATTTCCCCGTTTCTGTCTGAGCAGCAGATACCGGATCAGTCGCCATAAAGACAATACCGAAGGCTAAGCCGCCCATTACCCAATGGTATTCCGGAGGCAAAGCCATGTATTCATTTACTGCCAAAAGATTCATCACCAATCCCATCACATAGGCACCTGCGAAACCGGAGACAATGATCTTCCAGCTTCCTACGCCTGTAGCGATCAGAATTGCCGCACCGATCAGACACATCAAAGTAGAAGTCTCACCGATGGATCCCGGAATCCAACCCATAAACATATTGGAAAGACTGTACAGCCCGTCTCCGATGGCCGAATTGTGTTCGTTAAGCGCCTCGACAGCACTCACTTCCTGAACTCCCGCATTGTACGCTACAGCCAAAGCGGTAGCACCGGAGAATCCGTCCACGGCAGTTTTTTCACTCAAATAAGTCCAAACCTGATCACCGGAAATATTGGCCGGATAGGCAAAGTATAAGAATGCCCGCGCAGTCATCGCCACGTTTAGGATGTTCATACCTGTACCTCCAAATACTTCCTTACCGATCACCACTGCAAAAATCGTCGCCAAGGCAACCTGCCAAAGAGGAACAAACGGAGGCATCACCAAGGCAATCAGCATCCCGGACACCAAGTATCCTTCGCTGATCGGGTGATTGCGCACCACGCAGAAGATAAATTCAGTCACCAAACCAACGCCGTAGGTTACTATCAAGATCGGCAATACCGACATCATCCCGAAGAGCGCCTTGTCCAATAAGGTTGCTTCCTCACCTACCGCCAAGAAGTGCTGCTCGCCAACATTGAGTATACCGAACAACAATGCTGGGATCATCGCGATCACTACGGTAATCATCACACGCTTCAGGTCAGTCGCATCTTTAATCTGCGAACCTTTGGCCTTCGTGATCAAGTCGGGTGCGAAAACAATGGTTCTGTGCCCCTCATACAGGGTATGAAACTTTTCCCACTTTCCGCCCTTTTCAAAGTTCGGTTTTAGATCGTCGAAGAGTTTTTGTAATACCTTCATATCTTAACTATACATTAATAATTCAATCCCGTGTCTTACCAACACCTGCAATTCATTTTTGGAAGGATCTACAAACTCGCACAAGGCAACGTCCTCTTCGACAAGCTCATACAGTCCCAATTCCTCCATCTCGTCGTAGTCCTCTGCGATAATGGCTTTGAATAAGTAGGTCGGTAGAATGTCCATGGGAAGCACTTTTTCAAATGCACCCGTCACCACAAATGCTCTCTCTTCACCGTGAGTGTTGGTGTCGACTTTGAACTCTCCTTTGTTCAGGAATGAGAACATTCCCAAAGCTCTGTGGACGCTCAATTTGGAAGTGGTAGGCATTACCCAACCTAAAAACTCCTCATAGTCTCCCTCGGGGATCACGGTGATTTGACTGTGGTAAAATCCGAGGTGTCCGTCAAGATTGATCTTCTCTCCTGTCAGCACATTCCCTGATATCACGCGTACGTGGCCAGAATTAAGATTTCCTTTGACATAGGACGATACGTTGGCACCGGTGTAAGTTTTTACATAACCAGTCTTGGTCAATTCAGATCCAGTCAGCACGATGGTCTTTGAAGCATCATAAATCCCCTCCAATACCGCCTTTCCAATCTGAATCACTCCTACAGGGCTAACTGTCCAAGCGATTTCGCCTTTGTTGATCGGATCCAAGTGGTGGATCTGAATGCCGACGTTACCTGCTGGGTGCGCACCAGTGAACTGATTGACCTGTGCATTTTTAACGCCCGAGAAAATCGCCGGTGCAGGCTTGGATCCGTCGATGTTCACATGAACCTTCCCCGTGGTCAGCTTTGCCAAAGCGTCAATTCCCGCTTGGAAGAATTTTTCCTGCCCCTTGAGGGTGAACCCGTAATCTGGAGCCAATGGGTGTGAATCAAACGCAGAGATGAAAATAGCTTTCGGGCTATCTGCCGGATTGGCCACTACCCCGTATGGACGCTGGATGATGTTTGGCCATACGCCAGAAGACGCCAGCTTTGCAGCCAAGGCATCGCGATCCTGGTTGAGGTCAATCTTTCCAAAGTTTTCGTGGGTGATGGTTTGGTCAGCCAGAATCTTGATTTCGAGAAGCTTTCGCTTATCTCCTCTCTTGATCTCTACGATCTCTCCGGAAACCGGGGCTACGTAGAAAACCTGATCCATGGCTTTGTCGATCAGTATGGGCGTGCCGGCCTTGACGGTATCCCCTTCATTGACAAGGACTTTAGGGCGTTGGATCCCCGGAAAGTCTGTCGGCTTAATTGCGAAGGTCTGGGCAGACGCTAAGTTGGCCATCTCCAAAGGAGCCTTGCCTGCTAGCTTCAAATCGAAACCTTTCTTAAGCTTCACTATTTTAGACATATCTGTTTTTGAACTATGAGCTTTTGAAAAACGCCCCAAATCTAAAAAAAAACCTGTTGATATGGAGTGTATGTCACTTTAATTGTTCGAACTTTTGAATAGATGGACAGGCGGTGAATTTCAGGCATGAAGCATGCTTTCCTCGAGCCCTTCCACATAAGATTTCACCTGCTCCATCAGCCACATCGGCGTCGAAGTGGCACCGCAGATCCCCACCTTATCGCCGGACTGAAACCACTCGGGATCCAACTCCGATTCGTTTTCGATAAAGTAGCTTCTGTGATTTTCTTCCAGACAAACCTGATAGAGAGCCTTTCCATTGGAGCTTTTTTTTCCCGAAACAAACAGGATCACATCGTTGACCTGTGCAAATCGCTGCAACTGGGGCTCTCGATTAGACACCTGTCTGCAGATCGAGTCGTTGGCATTGAAGTCCACCTCGTTGATTTCTCCATTTGCAAGCTTGATCCGGTCTTCTATTTTCTGCGAAAGCTGGTAAAAGCCCTTGGTACTTTTGGTCGTCTGACTGAACAGTGTCACCGGACGAGTGTAGTCGATCTTTTCCAAATCGGCATCATCCATCACCACAACGGCTTTTTCCAAGGTCTGCCCGGTCAGGCCGATGACCTCCGCATGGCCTTTTTTTCCATAGATCACGATCTGCCCATCTTCACGCTCCATCTTATCGAAGGCATTTTTGACCCGATGCTGGAGTTTCAGCACCACAGGGCAAGAAGCGTCGATCAGTTCGATGTTGTTTTCGATGGCAGTTTTATAAGTTTCAGGAGGTTCACCGTGCGCGCGGATCAGAACTTTGCAGTCGCGAAGCTCGGCCAGCCTCTCCCTGTCGATGACCACCAGCCCTTTCTCACTCAGGCGGTTGACTTCCATGTCGTTGTGCACGATATCACCCAGACAATAGAGTCGGTCGCCATTTTCCATTTCGTCCTCGGCCATCTTGATGGCAAACTCGACTCCGAAACAGTAGCCTGAATTCTTATCAATGGTTACCTGCATACGTTTTTTCTTTTTCGATAACTTCCCTGGCCAGCTGCACGATCGTTGCTACCTGTCCCTCAAAGGTGAGATTACTTGTGTCAATTTCGACCGCATCGGCCACTTTTTTTAGCGGACTCTCTACACGGGAGGAATCGATCCTATCCCGCTCTGCCAAATTGGTCTTGATTACTTCTAGTTCCACCAGTTCGCCTTTTTCCAGCAATTCTTGTTGTCGTCTTATTGCCCTGGTTTCCAGATCAGCAGTCATGAATACCTTGAGCTCGGCATCCGGAAATACGACCGACCCAATATCCCGACCATCCATGACGACGCCCTTTTTCTTTCCAAGCCGCTGCTGTTGCGCGACTAGCTCTTTTCGGATTTCTTTGATCGTAGCGATTTCACTCACCTTCTCCGACACCCGCATGGTACGGATTTCATCCTCTACATTCAGTCCACCCAAGTAGGTTTCCTGTCTGTTGGTTTCTGGATTAAGGTGAAAGGACACCTCCAGCGATTTCAAGCCTTTTTCCACATCATGCGGATTAGCCGGGGAAAGGTAGTGGTTCAAAAAATGTACGGTAGCTGCCCGATACATGGCGCCCGAATCTATATAGGTGAAACCTAAATCCTTAGCGACCGCCTTAGCCGTTGAGCTCTTGCCACAACCTGAATATCCATCGATGGCGATTACGATTTTCCCCATTAAAAAAACCTGGCTTGATTTACTGCTTAATTTTGGGCAAATATAGTAGTTTTAATTCAAACCCATTCCCAAATCCCGAATCCAAGCCGGAGTATTGGCTGTCAAATTCGTTGGTTTTTAATCTCAAATCCATGAAAATCCAAGGCAATCTCGTCGACATTCCTAACCGAAAAATTTATGCAGCGACCCTAGAAATTATCGACGGGAAAATCAGCCAAATCCTAGAAATCCAGCCAGATGATTCCTTGCCATTTCTCATGCCCGGCTTCATCGACGCCCACGTTCACGTGGAAAGCTCCATGCTAGTCCCTTCAGAATTTGCCCGACTGGCAGTCGTTCATGGCACGGTGGCCACGGTCTCCGACCCCCACGAGATCGCCAACGTCTGTGGCATGGCCGGCGTGGAATACATGATCGAAAACGGAAAACAGGTGCCTTTCAAATTTTACTTCGGAGCTCCCTCCTGCGTACCTGCTACGCCTTTTGAAACCGCCGGAGGGGAGATCAATGCTGCTGACATCGAAAGCCTGATGGCACGTTCCGAGATCCACTACCTGGCGGAGATGATGAACTGGCCCGGGACGGTAAATCGGGATGAGCTCGTGATGGAGAAGATCCGAATCTCTCAGAAATACGGCAAACCCATCGACGGCCACGCTCCTGGATTGACGGGAGAGCTGGCGGAGAAATATGTCAGCGCCGGACCAAGCACGGATCATGAGTGTTTCACAGCTGAGGAAGCTTTGGGAAAATTGAAACTGGGGATGAAGATCGCTATCCGCGAGGGTTCGGCTGCCAAAAACTTCGAAGCACTGATCGACCTGATTGATGAGTATCCTGAGATGATCATGCTCTGCTCGGACGACAAGCATCCTGACAATCTGGCGGTCTCCCACATCAATGAACTTTCAGCTCGGGCTGTGGCCAAAGGGAAAGATATTTTCAAAGTACTTCGGGCTGCCTGCCTGAATCCCATCGATCATTATTCCCTGAATGTGGGACAGTTGCGGGAAGGAGACCCGGCGGATTTTATCCTGGTGAAAGACCTGGTGAATTTCAAAGTCCTTGGCACCCATATCAATGGAGAGAAAGTAGCTGAAGATGGAAAAACCTTGATTCCTTCTGTCAAAAACGAGCTCATCAACAACTTCCATACTTCTCTAAAAAAACCAGAGGACTTTCAACTCAAAGCCAAAGGCTCTAAAGTTCGGGTGATCGAAGCCCTGGATGGACAATTGATCACGCCGGAAATCTCGGGTGAAATCATGGTAAAGAATGGCTTGGCCGACTCCAATCCAGCCGAAGACATCCTTAAGATCGCCGTCATCAATCGCTACCAAGATGCTCCACCTGCCGTCGCTTTTATCAAAAACTTTGGCCTAAAAACAGGAGCGATCGCTTCCTCCGTCGGGCACGATTCGCACAATATTCTAGCAGTCGGAATAGATGGCGCATCCATCTGCCGGGCCGTAAACCTGATCATCGAAGCCAAAGGCGGTGTCTCGGCTGTAACTGGAGATCGGGAAGAAATTCTTCCACTCCCAGTCGGAGGAATCATGTCAGCTTCCGATGGCTACGAAGTGGCAGCTGCTTACACCCGCATCGACCGACTTGCCAAAGAGATGGGAGCGACGCTCAACTCACCTTTTATGACCTTGAGTTTTATGGCATTGTTGGTGATCCCAGATCTGAAGTTGAGTGATAAGGGATTGTTTGATGGGCAAAGGTTTACGTTTTCTGAGGTATTTTTAGAAAACAATCAAGGCTAACATTCAGTCTTTACAATTATAGATCAAATCAATTTCTAATATCTGATCAGCTCTTTTTACAACCATTTGCAAAGAACTTGCTTCTTTGAACAAAGAATCTCCAATTATCAATTTCTCAAAAGCCCCGCTATCCTCTATTACAAAAATTCTAGATTCATAGTCAACACCATCAAAACTAACTATTATTGTTTCATAGTCATGGTTTCGCTTGTCTCGATACTTTTTGGCCAGTTTTCCTTTGAAGGATTCTTCCTTTGCGTATTTCTCAGTTCGACAAATACTATTATTTGCTGGATCTATTGGTTCTAGATCAATTAACACCAGCACCAATTTGGCGATAGCAAAAATCGAAATCGCCCCAACTACCGTCAGTAACATTAAATTTTTCCACATCTGTAAATTTCTTTTACAAGCCTGCAAAACTACTCCAATTGCCAAAAATAATAGCTAACAGACTGGTCTTTCCCCACCCCTTTTAGGGTATCACTTAGACGTCTACCCATAAAATCGAACCATGGCAAAAGAAAAAACCGGAAACCTGAACCGGAGGCAGTTTATCCAGACATCCGGACTGGCGATGGCCGGTATGCCTTTCCTTTCCCTCGCTTCGCAAAAACCAGAAAGTAGAATTGCAAAGGATTCCCCGGAAACCAGCTTTGAGTTTTCCTTTCTGACGGACATCCACCTCAAACCGGAAATGAACGCTCCCCTGGGTTTTCAGATGGCCATCGACAAGGTGAATGAGCTAAATTCTGATTTTGCAATCATGGGAGGAGACTTGGTGTACGATGTGATGCGCGGTGACTATGAGCGAAGCGATATGCTCTTCGATCTCTATCAGAAGATGAGTCGGGGATTTAATATGCCGGTGTACAATTGCGTCGGAAACCATGATTTGTTCGCGATCTATCCCGAAAGCCCGGAAGACGCCAACCACCCGGATTATAAATACGGGATGTGGGAACGGTATTTTGGCAAGACCTACTATTCCTTTGACCACAAGGGCTGGCATTTCATTGTCCTCAATTCCCTGGATGTCACAGAGGATAAAAAATACAAGGGTGTCTTCCACGCAGAGCAGCTGGAGTGGCTGGCTGAGGATCTCAAAAACACCGACCAAAGTACCCCCATTGTCGTCACCACCCACATTCCTATGCTCAGCACTCACTGGCAGCTCAAGGGACAAAACGGAGCCGTCGGCGTGGAAAACTCCGCGGAAGTAATCCGGATGCTGGAAAACCACAACCTAAAACTGATCCTGCAGGGCCACATCCACTGGAAGGAATACGGCATGGTCAATGACCGCTTTGACTTTATCACCGGTGGCTCCATCGCAGGAAACGGATGGAAAGGCAGAAGACACAACACCAAGGAAGGCTTTGTGCAGATCAAAGTCCAAGGGGAAAATTACTCCTGGGAATACATCGACCATGGATGGGAAGCCGAGCGGCTCAGACTCCAACTTTGACGCAACTCTCCAAGGGTTTCAAACCCTTGGAGAGTTCTGCTAAAGAGGCCCTTGGAGAGCTGGAGTGGTCAGGTTTCTTAGTACTCAGAAGTAAAGTGAAACTCGATATCGGGATAGTTGTCCTGCACCATTTGGAGCCATGATTTGGACTCGGCCATAAAGACCAGCTTGTCATTTCGGTCTCTGGCGATGTAGCGGTTTTTGGAGCGGACAAATTCGTCCAGTTGTTTTTTGTCTTTGCTGGTGATCCAGCAAGCTTTGTAGAGGTTCATCGGATGAAACTCCACTGTGGCGTTGTATTCATTTTTCAGCCGGAACTGGATGACCTCAAACTGAAGTTGGCCGACGGTTCCTACGACTTTTCGGGAACCAATATCAAAGGTAAAAAGCTGTGCGACTCCTTCTTCCATCAGTTGCTTGAGACCTTTCTCCAGCTGCTTGGTCTTCATCGCGTCCTTGTTGACCACTTCCCGAAAAATCTCCGGTGAAAAGCTCGGAATCCCGGTAAACACCATGTCCTCGCCCTCAGTCAGCGTATCCCCGATCTTCAGGTTTCCCGTATCGTAAAGTCCGACAATATCTCCGGGAAAGGCCTCGTCGATGATCTCTTTTTCCTGCGCCATAAACTGCGTGACGTTGGAGAAGCGAAGCGGTTTTGGCCCGCGGACGTGATTGTAAGGTTTATTTCGTTCAAAAGTACCCGAGCAGATTCGTAGGAAGGCGATGCGGTTTCTGTGGTTCGGATCCATGTTTGCGTGGATCTTGAAGACAAATCCAGAGAATTTCTTCTCCTCCGGCATTACTTCACGGATATCTGTCTCCCGGCTTTTGGGAGTTGGAGCGATCTTGATAAACGTGTCAAGCATCTCATTGATCCCGAAATTATTCACTGCAGAGCCGAAGAACACCGGGGCTATCTTTCCTTCCAAGTACTCATTGACGTCGAATTCCGGATACACGCCCTCGATCAAGTCCACATCTTCTCGCAATTGTTTTGCATAGCTCGGTCCGATCAACTTTTCCAGCTCTGGATCATTTACATCTTCAAACGACTGACGCACATCGCTAAGCTTTCGCTGGGAAGGCGTAAAAAGATTGAGTTTATGGTCAAACAGATTGTAAACACCTTTGAATGTCTTGCCCATACCTATCGGCCAAGAAAGCGGATGACACTGGATTCCCAGCTTTTGCTCCACTTCTTCGATCAGTTCATAAGGATCGCGGCCTTCTCTATCGAGTTTGTTGATAAAGCAGATCACCGGCGTGTTTCTCATCCGGCAGACTTCCATGAGTTTCTCGGTCTGGATTTCGACGCCTTTCACACAGTCGATCACCATGATCACCGAATCGACCGCAGTCAGCGTGCGATACGTATCCTCCGCAAAATCCTGGTGACCGGGCGTATCGAGCAGATTGATCTTGATGCCTTTGTATTCAAAACCCATGACCGAAGTCGCTACGGAGATTCCTCTTTGCTTCTCAATCTCCATCCAATCCGACTTGGTTGCCGTGTCAATTTTGTTGGATTTCACCGCGCCTGCGGTCTGGATCGCTCCGCCAAAAAGCAACAGTTTCTCCGTCAAAGTGGTCTTTCCAGCATCTGGGTGGGCAATGATGGCAAAAGTTCTGCGTTTTTGGATCTCGTTAGTCAGACTCATGGATATTGATTTTCAGCGGGCAAAGGTAGGGAAAAAATAGGTTGAAAGGGTGCAAAGGTGAAAGTTGGGAAGTCTTAGCCCAATTTGGATTTATGATTTACGAAGGACGATTTACGAGGTTATGGGGTAAATTTTCGCTCTTCGATAGTCCATCGTTTTTCACTTCATGAAAAAAGAACAACCGTATCAACCGAAAAAGTCAACAATGAGCAAGCCGCCTTGAAGTTCTTAGAGGCATCGTAAATCGAAAATCAAAAAATCGTCAATACTCCAAAATCCCCTCCGTAATAAACTGCGAGGCATCTTCCAAATTGCCCAAAAGCATGATTCGAAAAGTCGTACCGACTCCAACCTCAGAGCTTTTGACAAAAATTTTCCCTCCATGATAGCCTTCTACGATCCGCTTGGCTAGTGTCAATCCCAATCCCCAACCTCGTTGGCGGGTTGAAAATCCCGGATAAAACACCTTTTTAAAGTTCTTTTTTTCGATTCCCTTGCCGGTGTCGGTGATGTCCACGATGACATATTTATCACTGTCTTGCAGGACAGTGATGGTGATTTCCCCTCGACCCTTCATCGCGTCGACTGCATTTTTGCAGATATTCTCGATTACCCACTCGAGCAGAGGCTTGTTCATCATCGCATCCAGATCTTTAGAATCGGCGTTGATGTGGAGTGACACCTTGGTGGAAATTCTCGGCCGGAGGTAGGTGATCGTCTCTTCGATGACTTCATAGAGGTTTTCGGACTGGATTACCGGCTTGCTCCCAATGCTGCTAAAACGCTCGGTCACCATTCTGAGTTTGACCACATCCTTGTCCATTTCTTGGATGATCTCCTTGTTTTCCTCCCACACAGGAGAATTTCTCAGGTAATCAATCCAAGCCATCAGCGAGGCAATAGGAGTTCCAAGCTGATGCGCTGTCTCCTTCGTCAATCCGGCCCAAACCCGGTTTTGCTCGGCGATTTTGCTTTGGTTGAAAAGCGCATAGGCCAGCGCACCAAACACCAGAATCACCGCAAGTTGGATATAGGGGTAAAAGCGGAGATTGGTCAATAACTCAGAATTGCGGTAAAAAACGCGCACATCAGCCTCCAGCAGATAGATGGGTTCATACTCCTCCTGCATCTCCAGAAGCTCCCGTTCCAGCGTTTTAAGGGAGTCAGCCTCATCCGCATTATTTTTGAATTTGATGTTCCTGAACTCAATCGGCGCACCTTCCGAATCCACCATGATGATGGGAATCGAGTGATTTTGCTGGATGATTTCCTGATTGATGAAAGTCAGGTTCTCCGAGGTCGTAGCCGCATATTCGAGCGCAGAGGACAGAAGTTGGATCTGCCTGCTTTCTCGCTCCCTCAGCTCGTCGACCAGCAGGCTGGTGTACCAGATTGATCCCGAGCCGATCAAAAAGGAGACTAGGAAAACCAGCCATTTGACTTGCTTTCTGTTTTGGTAAAAATCGATGGAGGTGAGATCCTGGAATCGCTTTGCCATTCAGTCTTAGGTGGTTTTCGGAGTATTAACTCCCAAATATCATTGATAGTATGAGTCGGGAATAGATTTTATCAGTTGGTCTTTCCTCCCGGCATTTTGTAAATTTATGCCTAAATCATGCAGGAATAAACAAAGAAAAATGTGAAATCGAGCATATCGATAACCTCCCACAAAGGATTTCTTGTCCACCTGCAGGATTCCATACGGCATTTCAAAAACCTAATAATATTATGAAAACAAACGACATCGGATTAGAAATAAAGGAATCCAAGCCCTTGGTCAAAAAGCTCAACGTGCTCCTGGCCAATTATCAGATCTACTACCAAAACCTGCGAAACTTCCACTGGAACGTCACCGGCGCAAATTTTTTTGAGCTTCACGCGAAGTTTGAAGAGCTCTACACTACGGCTAACCTGGCGGTAGACGAGATTGCCGAAAGGATTCTGACCTTGGGCGAACGACCTTTCTCTTCCTACGCCGAATACATCGACAATTCGGGGATCAAAGAAGCACTCGAGGTGAAAGACGCATTGAAAATGGTGGAAATTATCCGCAACAACCAGAATGACTTGCTAAGTCTGGAAAGAAAAACCCTCGAAGCCGCTGGAGAAGCCGCAGATGAAGGTACGGTTTCGCTGATGAGTGACTTTATTACGGAGAAAGAAAAGGTCGTCTGGATGCTTTCCGCCTACCTGAAATAATAAAGAAAGTACCTCCGCAATTTTGCCAGTGATCGAGTCTGTTTCTTCACGGGTCGGAAGACCGAAGGCCGATGTTTCGGCACAGCCGGAGTTTACCGTTGATTTGAATGGACTAATCCAGTTACTGGCATAAAAGCGGATAACCATATAACAAAGAATCCCGGCTTCACCGGGATTCTTTATTATTGGCTGGCTTTGATCCATTTCCATAGAATCTTATAGGTCGGCTTGGTCCCGTGCATGAGGATCCCGATGCGGTAGATTTTCCCGGCAAGCCAGGTCGTCGACAAAAAACCAACGACCAGCAGGCCCATGGACAAGGCCAACTCCCAAAACGGAACTCCATAGCTGATCCTGCCCATCATTGCGATGGGCGAGGTGAGCGGGATGATACTAAGCCAAAATGAGGTCGTACTGGTGGGATCTTGAAGCACAAACACAAACAAGCCCATATAGGCGACGATCAGCGGAATGGTAATCGGGAACATAAACTGCTGGGCATCCGACGGAGAATCCACGGCAGAACCGATGGCCGCAAACAAAGCTCCATAAAGCAGGTAGCCTCCCAAGAAATAGACCATAAAACTCGCCACCAGCGCAAAAAAATCAATGCCGCCGACTACTGCCAGTATATCGGCCAATTCGCTAGAATCGGGTGTGGCTTGCGCAAATTCAGGATTGGCCAACTCCATCGCCTGCTGTTGCGGCATCTGCATCCCGAGCACTCCCATCACAATCGAAGAAAGCGTTCCAATCAGCACCACCCAGATCATAAACTGAGTCAAGCCGACCGCACCGATTCCAACGATCTTGCCCATCATCAACTGAAATGGCTTGAGCGAAGACACCAGAATCTCTACGATTCGCGTGGACTTCTCTTCGATCACGCCCTGCATGATCTGATTACCATAGACAAAGATGAAGATGTAGATCAGAATTCCCGCGAGAAAACCGATGGCATAGTTGACGTTGGCGTTGTTGATTTTTTCTTCGCCTTTCTCTCCCAGAATGATGGATTGAATGGCAACATCGGTTCGAACGTCTTTCAGGATTTTGGGGTCAATTCCCTGCGCATAGAGCTTCTGATCTTCAATTTTGCGCTTGAGGGCACTTTCCAAGTAACCCATCAGACTCATACTGGGATTTTCAACCCCGTAGTATTGAATGCCCTTGGGGTTTTCCAGATCTAGCTTTGGGATATACAAAAAACCATGGCGTCCTCCATCCTGCACCATTTTTTTGGCAAGCTCTGGATCGTCGATCGAAGAAGTAAACGCATACTGCTCTGAACTCTCCATAAAAAACAAATCCGTCTCATCTATTACTTCGACGATGCGGAGGGATTGGCTGTCTTTTTCTTCCAAGGCAATCCACACAAATACGCCCATGATGGCGGGGAAAATCAATGGGGTAAGAATCGTTGCGATCAGGAAGGATTTCTTTTTGACCCGCGCTAAATATTCCCGCTGGATGACCAGTAAAATCTTACTCATTTGACGACGCTTTTACCTGATGAATAAAAATCTCCTCCATACTCGGAATCTGCTCCCGAAACATAACCACTTCTCCATATTCCATCAACTCTGACAGCAATTGATTGGGAGTTTTGCCGGAAAGAGGGAGGGTAAATTCCCAAGCCTCATCCGAGAACTTCGGAATCCATTCCTGAGGCAAATCCAGGGCTGGATTTGCTATTGCCACCTGAAATACTTCCGGACGAAAACTCCGCTTCACCTCTCGGATCGTACCGTCTAGGATTTTTCGGGATTTGTTGATCATGGCTACTTGGTCGCAGAGGAGTTCGACAGACTCCATGCGATGGGTGCTCAGGATCACGGTTGTTCCCTTTTCCTTGAGTTCCAGAATCTCATTTTTGATGATTTCCGCATTGACCGGATCAAAGCCGGAAAAAGGCTCATCCAGTATCAGCAGGGAAGGTTTATGTACGATAGTCGCGATGAACTGCACCTTTTGCGCCATACCTTTAGACAGGTCTTCAATTTTCTTTTCTCTCCAAGAAGCGATTTCCAGTTTTTCGAGCCATGCCTTGATCTGGATTTTGGCTTCGCTGTCGCTGAGTCCTTTCAGTCTTGAAAAATAGATCAGCTGATCCCAAACCTTCATTTTCTTGTAAAGACCACGCTCCTCAGGCAGATAACCGATTTTTCGGATATCATCTGGAGAAAGCATTTTCCCATCCAGCTCCACAGACCCACTGTCCTGCTCGATGATTTGATTGATGATACGGATCAGGGTAGTCTTGCCGGCGCCATTTGGCCCCAAAAGTCCAAAAATCACGCCCTTTGGCACTTCGAGGTCCACGTCCGTCAGTGCCCTGTGATTTTCGTAGGATTTGTTTATCTGAGTAATTTGCAGCATTCTCGGTTTATTCGATGGTAATCGAACCTACACCCACATCCAAAATCAGCTCAAGCAGTCTTGGGTCCGAGGCTTTATATCCTTTGGTGACGTAGGTTTCCTTATCCAAGGATCTTAAATGTTTGGGGATAACAGTGCGACACATAGGAGTCGTCTTCATCCTGATCTTGACAGGCGTGGACTCTGGCGGAAGCTTCAGGTAGATGCTGCCCCCACTTACCGCTGCAATCACCTGGCTGGCGCTTGCCAAGCCGTCACTGTAGTTCAGATCGATTTTCCCGTAATTGACCTCGATGATCACTTTGCGGGAATTGGTATAGTTTGCGTCCTGAATTTCTACTACGCCCATATTCAAGGTCACTAGCAAGGTGTCCATCTCGATCTGGTTTGGAACCGAAATCCCATAATGGATCTTCACGTCGGCACTTGCACTTTTTACTTTAAGCTGGGAGACTGCTATCTGAGCGAGGTCAAATTCCGACCTTCCGACTCCCAAGTTGAACTCAAGGTGATAGAGAAAATTAGAGGCTAGCCCCAAGTCCCAGGAATGGTCAAAATCTGTATTGTCTGAAAAAAGCTTGGATGTGATGCTTTTACCCAGGTTGTCAGATTCCACATTCTTGTGAACCAACCTGGCATCCAGCATATTGTCGTGGACAGAATACTTGAAGTCGGGAAGCATATTCGATTTCAATAAATGTCCGTGAACGTAGATCGGGTCTGAGGAAATCACCCGTTTGAGCTGGGTAAAACTTTTGTAAGAAGAAAAATTGAGATAGACCATTTCATAGCCTTTTCTCTCGGTGACTTTGTACTCCTTTACAAACTGCGCCTGAACGGGAATCGCCCCCACCATGATCCAGAATACAAGCAGACACAGTTTTTTAAGCATACCGATAGGTTACGAGGTGACTTTGAAAAGGTTTTTTAAAAATATAAAAAAAGCCGGAATCGCTTCCGGCTTTCAGGTTTTTAGAAAAACTCCTTCATTTTGTCAAAGAAAGACTTGTCTTGCTTTCCCGGATCGGGCTTGAAATTTTCTGAAGCCCTCAAAGATTCCAAAACGTTCCTTTCTTCTTTGGAAAGCTCGGTGGGTGTCCAAATATTGACCATAATCAACTGGTCGCCTCGAGTGTACCCGTTGATATCTTTGATTCCTTTTCCTTTCAGACGAAGCATTTTGCCGCTCTGTGTTCCCGGGTCGATTTTTATCTTCACTTTGCCATCGATGGTCGGCACTTCTATCGAAGCTCCGAGCGCAGCATCTACGAAGGATACATACAGATCGTAGATCACGTTGTTTCCTTCTCGCTGAAGCACGTTGTCCTCAGCTTCTTCGATCACGATGAGCAAATCTCCCGCAATACCACCCGGAATTTCATTCCCTTTACCAGACATGCTCAGCTGCATTCCTTCGCCAACGCCGCCTGGTATGTTGATCGAGATGACCTCCTCTTTGACGATCAATCCACGTGAATCTGCCTCAGCAGGTTTTTTGTCCACAATTTGACCACTTCCGCCGCAGACTCCGCAGGTGCTGGCTGAAACCATCTGGCCCAGCATCGTATTGACGACTTTCTTGACCTGACCAGAGCCCTGACAGGCTCCGCAGGACTTAAAACTCACACCCGCCGCAACTACATGGCGCTTTACTTTGATTTTTTTCTCAACTCCATTCGCAATCTCTTGCAGATTGAGCTTTAGTTTCACCCGAAGGTTGGTGCCTTTCTTGGTTCGTCGGCCACCGCCTCCACCGCCAAAGAAGGATCCGAATCCTCCTCCGCCACCGAAGATATCGCCAAACTGAGAGAAGATATCTTCCATGTTCATTCCACCTCCGCTGTAGCCCCCATTGCCGCCCAGACCCTGATGACCAAACTGGTCATAGCGTGCCTTCTTGTCTGTATTGCTGAGCACTTCATAGGCTTCAGCAGCTTCTTTGAATTTATCTTCAGCCTCAGGGTTATCCGGGTTTTTGTCCGGATGAAACTGGATTGCTAATTTTCGATAGGCTTTTTTGATCTCCTCTGCGCTGGCAGATTTTGAAACCCCAAGAACCTCATAGTAATCTCGTTTTGCCATAATATTTTTATGCTCCGGTTACAACCTTGGCGTATCTCACGACCTTTTCACCCAGGGTATAGCCCTTTTCGACTACATCTATGACCTTACCCTTCAGCTCTTCCGAAGGTGCAGGAATCTGGGTAATCGCTTCCTGGGTATCTGGGTTGAAAGGCTTACCCGACAAATCTCCCATTACCTTTAATCCTTTTGTCTCAAGGATTCTGACAAGTTTTTGGAAGATGAGCTGGTTACCTTCTCTGATTTTCACTGAATCGGTCTCCGTCTCAGAAGCCTTGAACGCTCGCTCAAAGTCATCGACTACAGGGATCAAGTCTTTCAAGACATCCTCAGAGGCGTTGGTAATAAGGTCAATTCTCTCCTTCGAAGTTCTTTTCCTAAAATTTTCGAAGTCTGAATACAGTCTGAGATACTTCTCTTTCAATTCGGCAATCTCAGATTCGAGTTTAGCCTCATTGATTTCGGCTTCCATCGAGGTCTCACCTTCATTTTGAGGAGTTCCCTCTAAAAGCTGCTCCTCTGACTCCTGATTTAATTCTTGATCCACTTGTTCTTTATTTTTCATAGAAATTAAGCAATGGCTGGTTTCTGTTTTGGGAAATGTCAATGACTTTGCCAGAACGCTTTTCCTGCCAAAGTGACATTTATCAGGCGTGAATCGCCTGCCAAACGAGGTCTTTGAGTTTGTCGAGGTTGTATTGGCTCACGGCAGAGATAAAGATATAGGGAATGTCCTTCGGAATCTCCTGCGCCATTTCCTTCATCAGTTCCGCGTCCAGCATATCGGCCTTGGAGATTGCCAGGATTCTCTTTTTATCCAACAATTCTGGATTGTATTTCTCCAGCTCGCCAAGCAAAATCCGGTATTGCTCCTCAATACTTGTCGCGTCGGCTGGTATCATAAACAACAAAATCGAATTACGCTCGATGTGCCGCAAAAATCGGATACCAAGTCCTCTGCCTTCTGCAGCCCCTTCGATGATTCCCGGAATATCAGCCATCACGAACGACTGGTCATTGCGATAGCTGACCACTCCCAAGTTTGGCACCAGCGTCGTAAACGGATAGTCGCCGATCTCAGGCCGTGCAGCCGAAATAGAAGCCAACAGCGTCGATTTTCCGGCATTGGGGAAACCGACTAAGCCGACGTCCGCTAACAGCTTCAGCTCCAGAATTATCCATTCTTCGATACCTGCTTCACCTGTTTGAGCAAAGTGTGGAGCTTGATTCGTTGCAGTTTTGAAATGATCATTCCCCAGTCCGCCACGTCCGCCCAAAGTCAAAATAACTTCTTGGCCATCTTCGGTGATTTCGAACCGCTTTTCACCCGTCTCAGCGTCTTTGGCAATTGTACCGAGAGGAACGTCCAAATACACGTCTTTGCCTTCTGCTCCTGTCCTTCGTCCACCTTCCCCACCTCGACCGGACTCAGCGATGACGTGTTTCTTATATTTAAGGTGAAGCAGTGTCCAATGTTGGGCATTTCCGCGGACGATAATGTGTCCACCGCGACCGCCGTCTCCGCCGTCTGGACCACCCTTGGGGACATGTTTCTCCCGTCGGAAGTGAACAGAGCCTGCACCTCCGGCGCCGGATCGTGAACAAAATTTTACGTAGTCAATGAAGTTGGAATCTGCCATTTTATAAGAAAGAAAAAGGCTAAGCCCAGAAGCTTAGCCAAATCTTGGTTTTGCAAAATTAACGATTTGAAGTGAATCAGTAGCTATCCATCACTTCGGAAATCTCCTCGAAGATCTCATCGATCCCTCCTACTCCATTGATACTCGTGTATTTATCTTGTTTTTCGTAATATTTTGCGACTGGCAGCGTCTCGTCCAAATACACTTTGATACGAGTATTGACTTTCTCCTCGTTCTGATCGTCAGCTCGGTTGGATGTTTTTCCTCTTTCCTTTATCCGCTCTTTTAGGATTTCATGCGGCACGTCCAAGGCAATCATACCGGAGATTTTCATTCCGTTACTGATCAACATAGCGTCTAGGGCCTCCGCCTGAGCGGTAGTTCTAGGGAATCCGTCAAAGATGAATCCCTTGCTGTCTTTCGTTGTGGAGATTTTATCTTCCACCATGCTGATCACCACTTGATCAGGCACCAAATGCCCCTGATCCATGTAGGTTCGGGCAAGTTTTCCCAAATCCGTACCCTCGCCGAGGTGTTTTCTGAAGAGATCTCCCGTAGATAGGTGGGTGAGTCCGTACTTTTCAATCAGCTTTTCACTTTGAGTGCCTTTGCCCGCACCCGGAGGACCAAACAATACTATATTCAGCATTCCAGAAATCATTTTTATTTAAGTTTCACTTAATTGGTACAGATTGGGGAGATTTCGCCCCAGGCCATCGTAGTCTAGCCCGTAGCCGACGACAAATTTATTGGGAATTTCAAATCCGACATAGTCCAAACCGTAATTAAACTGGAATGCATCTTTTTTGAACAAAAAAGTGGCGATCCGCAAGCGCTTGGTATTGTGCTTGGAAAGCTCAGAAATGAGGTAATTCATACTTATTCCCGTGTCGACTATATCTTCAACAATAAGCACATTTTTCCCTTTGAGATCAGTAGTCAGTCCTAGCAGAGACTTGACCTGCCCCGTGCTATTCGTGCCTGAATAGGAAGAAATCCTCAAAAACTCCACGCTTACCTGGAGATCGATCGCCCTCGCCAAATCAGCCATTACGATAAAGGATCCATTTAACACCCCGAGGAGCACCAACTCCTCTCCAGAAAATTCCTTGCTGATTAGTCTGCCGATCTCAGACATCTTGGCCTTGATTTCTTCCTCGGAAATCATTAATTCAAAAGAAAGATCCTTGACTTTTATCTTTTTCATGCTTCCAAATTAAAGCTTCTCCATCAAGAAACTATACATCCGCAGCATGCAGTCCAAATCGAAAAGAGAAACCTTTTCATCCGGCGTATGAACTTGATCTTCGGCTGCACCTACAAAACACCAATCGATAAAATGTGACGAAAACTGAACTTCTCGTCCATCGCTACCTCCATATGCTTCAACTTCCAATTGGAAAGGAACACCGCTTTTTTCAGCAAAACTTACCAACTTGTTGATAAATTTCTTCCTTGGTATATATTTATCTCGGATGGAAATTACCACTCCTTTATGGTGTTCGACACCTTCTGTAATCCACGTAATATCAGATATAAGAGCCTGTCGGATAGGGCTATTGGTTTGAATAAAATTAAGCAAAGCAGGCATGCTCCCGCCGCCATGCTCTTCGTATGTTGAAAACACAACCCACCCATTTTCAAGGGTTTCACATAATTTTAATGCATTGTAAATACCCAATCTGTTATCAAGATATGCGGCTTGAATATACTCCTCATCCACTCTAATATTCTGTTCAAAGGAAAGTCGAGTCCCACGGTCTATACCCCTAGGCAAATCATGGAAGCAAGCTTGCTCATCACCAATAATCCTACACAAAATATCCCCTTTACTATCTCTCCCCACTAATCGAGTACCCTCTATTACCTCCGGGCCACCAACGGCCACGAGTTGATTTTCGTACCGAGTCATAAACCCGATCGTATCTAGGTGGGCAAATACCGCTGTCCGAGGCACCCCGAATTTCAGCATCAGGCAATCGTGGTATTCTTCGCCAAAATATATCTCTGGCGGAACCTTCCAAATAGAAGACTGTTTCCGAACGTAATCGAAAATAAAGTGCGCAATTTCCGTTTCATCTCCAGAAACACTATGTTTAAACAACAATTCAGACAAAAATTTCATTTTGGCATCGATTATGTAGTTAAATTTTCCTGTTGGAAATTTAAAAAGTCTGGATAATTTTTATTCCCAAGATTGCGATTTAAATTAATCGGCTAGATTTGTAATAAATTAAAAGTTTATAAATTTGCGCTCACACTTATAACATTCACTCAAAACTTGAACAAAAATTTTTTGTCATGAAAAAATTTATACTCTCATCTCTTATGGCCGGCGCATTAGCATTAACTGCTAACGCTCAGGAATTTAACAAGTTCTCTCTAGAGGCTACTGGTGGTTTCAACAAGCCTATGGCTCCGTTGACCCCAGGCTATCTTTCTCCTACTTTAAACCTAGGCCACGTGGATTTCGGCGTGCGCTATATGTTTAATGAGAAATTTGGCCTCAAATTGGACTACGGATTGGGTTCATTTAAGGAAGTCGACGGAGACAGTCCTTCTTTTGACACCAAATACAACAGATTTAATCTTCAGGCTGTAGCCAACATGGGCCGCATCATGAACTTCGAGTCGTTCTCTAGATCATTTGGGTTATTGTTACATGGCGGCGCGGGTATCGGGCTTGTTAACCCTGAAGAAAACACGTTCAACGATTTTGACGACAATGTCTACACTCTTATTTTCGGTATTACGCCGCAATTGAAACTAGGAAATAGAGTCGCATTGGTTGGTGACATTTCTACCGTTCTCAATGGTCGGCAGACTGTTAGCTTTGACGGAGCAACCGCAATCGGACCTGAAGAACCGGGATACTATGGCGCAAACGGTACTTGGTGGACAGGTACAATTGGTTTGAACTTTTATCTTGGCAAGGCAGAGCAGCATGCTGATTGGTACATTGCAGCTGATAAATATGCTACCAAAGAAGAATTGGCTACTCAAATCAACGGCATTAAAGACATGCTGAAAGATTCTGACGGCGACGGCGTTCCTGACTACTTGGATAAAGAGCCAAACACTCCAGTTGGGGCTCGTGTAAACTCCTCAGGAACTACGCTTGATTCTGATGGCGATGGCACTCCTGATCACGTTGACAAATGTCCATTCCAACCTGGACCTGCGTCTCAGGGAGGTTGCCCAGTTGAGGTTGTTGCTGATGAAACCGACTACTTGAAGAAAGCAATCAATGATGGCTATGTAAACGTATACTACGCATTCGACAGCTCTAAGCCACTTGGCTACTCAGTAAGTGCTGCTCAATATGTATCAAACTTCCTAAAAAGAAATCCAGGGGTGAAAGTTGAAGTTAAAGGATATGCCGACGAATTAGGCCCTGAAGACTACAACATGAAGCTTTCTGAGAAAAGAGCAAAAGCGGTTTATGACCTACTTGTTTCTTCAGGAGTTGATGCATCTAGAGTTTCTTACAAAGGATACGGTGAAGACACTTCTGTAGACAAAGCCTCTGCAGATGCTCGCCAGATGGCAAGAAGAGCTAGCTTCGAAGTCAAATAAGGAATGTAATACCTGTTTATATCGAAAGCCCGATCAAACTGATCGGGCTTTTTTTCGTGCCAATTCGAATCTAATTACCCTTTATGAACCTCAGCACATCGTTTCGATAGGAATCTAGGGGGTCTTACGGCAGTCACTGACCTAGACAGGTTCCCAAACAGCAGCATGACGACAAAACGAAGCTTAAGCTTTAAATTCAAATAGACCCAAATTACTTGCGTGGTTTTAATCCGCCGGGCTTTTTCTTTATACTTGCCAGATGTTTGTATTGACAGAATCTGACTCTATCGGAAATCAATTTATAGCGGAACTTAGGGATGTAACCATCCAAGGAGACCGATTGAGATTCCGAAAAAATTTGGAGCGTATCGGGGAAATTTTAGCGTATGAAATCTCCAAAACTTTCTGCTACCAGACCAAACCTATCACCACACCACTCGCTCAAACTACAGTACGCGTCCCTGATTCCAACCCTGTCTTAATTACTGTTCTCCGCGCTTCATTGCCATTTTACAATGGTTTCCTTAACGTCTTCGATAAAGCAGACAGTGGTTTCGTAGGAGCCTTTCGCGAAGAGGGCGAGGGAGAAATCAAAATAAATCTAGGCTACCATGCCAGCCCTGACCTCGAAGGCCGAACAGTCGTGTTGGCGGATCCGATGCTTGCAACAGGCAAATCTTTCATAAAGTCCATAGAGACGCTGCTTTCCCACGGCACACCCAAAATTATCCATATCGCAGTAGCCATAGCATCACCCGAAGGGTTATCATACCTCCACGAAAACATCCATGTCCCATTTGAACTATGGATCGGGGCGATCGATCAATCCCTCAACGCACAATCTTACATTGTTCCAGGTCTAGGTGACGCTGGGGATTTGGCCTTCGGGGAAAAAATTTAATTTAATGACGGTTTATCTATTACTGGCACTGGGCCTGATCATACTTCTTTACGGAGGCAAAATCCTAGTAGACGGTGCTTCCTCTATTGCTTTAAAACTTGGTATGAGTACAGGACTGATAGGGTTGACCGTGGTTGCCTTCGGCACTTCTGCACCAGAGCTTTTAGTAAGCCTGAATGCCGCTTTGAAAGGAAACAGCGATATCTCAATCGGAAACGTCGTAGGATCCAACATCGCCAATATCGGTCTTGTCTTGGGTATCAGCGGGATTTTCTACCCAATTCTGATTCGCAAAAGCCACGTTCGGTTCGAATATGCGATGATGATTTTGGTTACGATAATCTACTATGGCTTAAGTATAGATTTAGAAATCACCAGAATTGAAGGAATCATGTTATTCTCTGGATTTGTCGGATTTAATGCCTTCCTCTTTCGAAACCTGGGAAAGGGAATTCAACAAGAAACCGATTCCGCTGAAGAAGAAATTGAAGATGTACGCAATTATTCTTGGCTCGCTTCTATCGGCCTTTTTACAGGTGGTATAGGCGGACTATACTTCGGGTCTGAGCTTCTGGTAAATAACGCTATTCTCATTTCAAGAGAATTCGGGGTATCTGAACGAATCATTGGGGTAACAATTGTTGCCATTGGAACCAGCCTTCCCGAGCTGATTACATCAATCATAGCAGCCCTTTCTAAGCGTACAGACTTGGCCTTGGGAAATATTCTTGGTAGCAACATCATGAATATTCTCTCTATTATCGGTCTTACGGCGATCGTAAAACCCATTTCAGTTTCTGAGGCGTTTGTCCAATCAGACTATCTCTGGATGATCGGAATCTCTCTGCTACTTTATCCTCTCATGAAAACGAAAATGCGTATATCCAAAGTAGAAGGTCTAGTCCTTCTTGTCGCATATATTGCCTATTTGGTTTTCTTGTTATGAATGAGTCCCTGATTACGTTTTTCGGCATCTATCTCCTGAGTATGTTTAAGTTCATTGCGGGCCCGCTTTTGGGGCACGCTGCAGGCTACAATATTTGGGAAATAATCCTGGTGACTGTCTCCGGGATGATGAGCAGTGTTTTTATTTTCACGCTTGTGGGGAGTCAGGCCAAAAAAATTCTAATTTCATTAACCACTACGAAAAGGTCGCTTTTTTCCAAAAAGAATAGATCAATAGTTCGCATTCGGGCAAAATACGGAGAAATCGGAATTGCATTTTTTACCCCCTTAGTCCTCACTCCTATCGGCGGCACATTAATCCTGGTTTCTTTTGGCACCAAAAAAAGTAAAATCTATTTCCACATGCTTTGGAGCGCCTTGTTGTGGTCGACAGTGTTTGGACTCACTATCGATCAGATTCTCCAGATCCCCTTCTTTAGTCAACTACTCGGATAGATTTTCATCAGGTAAAATTTCAATGTCCTGAATCAAAACCCGATTTGCAATTTCCTGGCCTGTCAGCGTAGCCGCCAATCCGCCCATTGCGGTTTCTTTATATCTACTCTCCATAGACGCGCCGATCTCGCCCATGGCTTCAATGCATTCATCTACCGGAATGACCGCATTGACATTGGCCAATGCAATCTGCGCCGAACTAAAAGCAATCGCTGCCGCACTGGCATTTCTCACCACACAGGGCACTTCGACCAAACCTGCAACCGGGTCACAAACCAAACCGAGCATGCACTGAATTGTGATCGCGACGGCATTAAAAACCTGATCATTAGTCCCTCCTAAACAGTGTACAATCCCGCCGGCTGCCATTGCCGCTGCCGAACCGGTTTCTGCTTGGCATCCACCAACAGCACCAGCTAGACTTGCTTTTTCCTCAATAATCAAAGCAATCCCGGCTCCCACTATGAGCCCCTCCAGAATCTTAGAGTCGGGCAAATCGTGAATTTCCTGCAGAGTAACCATCGTACCCGGTAGAATGCCCGAAGCACCTGCGGTCGGCGCGGCTACGACCCTCCCCATGCAAGAATTCACTTCCTTAGCCGCAAGAGCTCTTGAAATCAATTTTTGAAATTCTGGTGAAAGCACGGTGAGCGGATGATTGTACACCTTCTTTGCACCATTGTTGATCATGCCCGATCGAGAGACCGTTTCTTCCTCCAACCCGACCTTTACGGCATCCTTCATTACGGTATACGCGTTCTGAAGGCCAACCCAAATTTTCTCTTCTGAGGAATTCTTTTGCTCGACCTCATACTCAATCACTGATTGAACCAAGCTGACGTCGTGGGTGTCACAATACTGTTTCCAGCCTTTGAAACTTTCGAAAAGATAGCACATGAGTATTGGGGTTTTAGCAATAAAAACGATCGGGAGAAATGTCCTCCGATCAAAAATTGAAATTAACCGTCTGCCTAATCGCCGGATCCAGACTCAATGCAACCGGACAAGTTAACGCAGCGTTTTTCAGTTTTTGAAGAGTAGCTGGATCTTCTGCTGGTTTTTCCCATTGAAAATCCACCACAATTTCCTGAATTTTTCTAGGAGAGGACTGCATAACTTTGGTTACTTCCCAAGTAAGCCCCTCCAAAGATACCCCATTTCGCTCAGCCACAATCCCCATGATCGTAACCATACAGCTGCCCAGAGCACTAGACACCAAGTCGGTGGGAGAAAACTTCTCCCCTTTGCCGTTGTTGTCTACCGGTGCATCGGTCAGCAACTCAGTACCGGACTGCAGGTGTATAGACTGCGTCCTTAAATTCCCCAAATACGAACTTTTTATAGTGGGCATAAACTCTTACTTTTAAAATTCAGTTAAATACTTAAATTCAAAAATAGAGCAATATTTTCGACCAACTCGAATGAGCAAGCTGAAATTAATCCTACCCGTCTTTTTTCTCCTTAGTAGCCTGGAAGCATTTTCCCAAAGAGAGGATGTGGGCAACTACGAATACGAAAAAGAATACCTCTTTGGGATCAATAAAAACACCAACGGTGGGCTGATCGGAGGATTTGTTTTCAAAGCCGGCACACGCATCGATGACACCCAATTTTCATTTTGGGGTATAGAGCTATCCAATGTAAAAAACCCGAAGGAGGACAGGTACAATACCGTTTTGGGCAACAGCTTTATTTTCGGCAAGTCTAACTACCTCTATGCGATCCGTCCACATTATGGGCGTGAAATAATTCTTTTCAAAAAAGCACCGAATCAAGGCGTGCAGGTTAGTGCTTTGGCAGCTGTCGGCCCGACAATCGGACTTATTGCACCCTACTACATCGAATACGCCATCAACCGTGTGGAAACCGTGACTGAACAGTACGACGCGGAAAAACACCAGAGCATTTATAACATCCTAGGCACCGGCCGTCTACTGGAAGGACTTGGACAATCAGAGGTCGCATTCGGCGCAACTTTAAAAGCCGCCCTGATGTTTGAATTTGGTGTGTTCAGAAGTAGTGCTACCGGAGTGGAAGTTGGCTATATGCTTGAGGGATATAACAAGGAAATTCCCCTAATCCCGACCACCGAAAACAATCAGATCTTCCAATCGGCCTATTTGACCTTTTATTACGGATTCCGCCAATAGTAGAAATTGGCTTTTGACCCCGTCTAAATTACCTTTGCAACAAATCCGAAAGTGATGATTGAATTACCCGTAATATCCGAAGAGGCAACCCGCCGCAAAAAGCCAGACTGGCTGCGCGTAAAATTGCCTGTAGGAAAAGAATACGCCAAAGTCAGAAAACTCGTCGACGAACACAAACTTCACACGATCTGCGAAAGCGGAAATTGCCCCAATATGGGCGAATGTTGGGGAGCAGGAACTGCTACCTTCATGATCTTAGGGAATGTCTGTACGCGATCGTGTTCATTTTGCGCAGTGGCAACCGGCCGTCCGCCAGAGTACGATACCGATGAGCCGAGTCGAGTAGCTGAAGCCATTAAGCTAATGGGCGTGAAGCATGCTGTGATCACCTCAGTCAATAGAGACGAACTGAAAGACAAAGGTGCCGAGATCTGGTATCAGACCGTTGTGCAGACCAAAAAACTCTCTCCTGCCACGACCATCGAAACACTCATTCCAGATGTGAAATCCAATTGGGATGCTCTATACCGAATGATTGACGGTGGTCAGGAAGTTGTCTCCCACAACATGGAGACTGTAGGAAGTCTCTATCGTCGAGTAAGACCTCAAGCAAAATACGAGCGCTCCCTAGAGCAGATCAGACTGACCAAGGAGTACGGCAAGCGAACCAAGACCGGTATCATGCTGGGATTGGGAGAGCAAAAGGAAGAGGTCTTGAAAGCAATGGATGACCTGGCTGCCCACGGTTGCGATATCCTGACTTTGGGACAATACCTCCAGCCGACCAAGATGCACATCGAAGTGGCTGAATTTATCCATCCTGACCTTTTCGCGGAATATCGAGATGAAGGGCTGGCTAGAGGATTGAAGTATGTGGAGTCAGGGCCTTTGGTACGTTCGTCTTACCATGCCGAAAGACATGTCAACGTTTGAAAAATTTCTCCAATAACAAAAGAGGCTCCTTTTCGGGAGCCCCTTTTGGTGTCTTTGCGTATTAGTTACGCCTGCTCTGTTGCTTCGGCATATTCCTCTACAGGAATACAGCTACAAACCAAGTTTCTGTCACCGTAGGCAGAGTCGATCCGTCTCACGGTTGGCCAGAATTTATTCTCTTTCACAAAGCTTAATGGGAACACAGCTTTTTCTCTAGTGTATGGAAGCGTCCACTCTCCGGTCAACACCATCGTAGCAGTGTGAGGCGCATTTTTCAACACGTTTTCTACTCGATCAGCTTTTCCATCTTCGATCTCCTGGATCTCCGCCCGGATAGATAGCAAGGCATCGCAGAATTTATCCAATTCGGCTTTGGTCTCAGACTCCGTCGGCTCGATCATCAAGGTCCCCGCAACGGGGAAAGAAACAGTCGGAGCATGGAAGCCGTAGTCCATCAATCGCTTGGCAATATCCTCCACTTCTACTCCTACCTCTTTGAACGCTCTACAATCCACGATCATCTCGTGCGCTGCCCGCCCTTTGGTACCAGTATAGAGAATCGGGAAGTGACCACTCAATCTTTCTTTGATGTAGTTGGCGTTCAAGATCGCCATCTTGGTCGCATTCGTCAACCCGTCTCCGCCCATCATTGCAATATAGGCGTAAGATATCGGCAGAATGCTGGCACTACCGTAAGGTGCCGATGAAATAGCAGAAACAGCGAATTCACCACCTGTTTTCACCATCGGATTCCCTGGAAGGAAAGGGGCTAAGTGACTAGCCACGCAAATCGGCCCCATGCCGGGTCCACCGCCGCCGTGAGGAATACAAAATGTCTTGTGCAAGTTCAAGTGGCACACGTCAGCACCAATACCACCTGGCGAAGTCAATCCAACCTGTGCATTCATATTGGCGCCGTCCATGTAGACCTGACCGCCATTTTGGTGGATGATGTCGCAGATCTCACGAATCCCCTCCTCAAATACACCATGCGTAGATGGGTAAGTTACCATCAGGCAAGAGAGGTCGTTGGCATGCTCGCCCGCCTTTTTTCTTAAGTCTTCGATGTCGATATTTCCTTTTTCGTCACACTTCACCAAGACAACATTCATCCCGGCCATCACTGCAGATGCAGGATTGGTGCCGTGAGCGGAGGTAGGGATCAAAGCTACATTTCTATGACCTTCACCACGGCTCATGTGAAATGCCCGAATGACCATCAGGCCTGCGTACTCGCCTTGTGCACCGGAATTGGGCTGAAGGGAGGTATCTGCAAAACCGGTAATCTCCGTGAGCCAAGTTCTAAGATTGGTAAAAAGCTCCTGATAGCCAAGCGCCTGATCCATCGGAGCAAAAGGGTGAAGCTGTCCGAATTCCGGCCAAGTCACCGGGATCATCTCAGCAGTTGCGTTCAACTTCATCGTGCAAGAACCCAAAGAAATCATGGAATGCACCAATGAAAGATCCTTGTTTTCGAGCCGCTTGATATAGCGAAGCATTTCATGCTCCGAGTGGTAGCTGTTAAACACCGGGTGTGTCAGGTATTCTGATTTTCTATTCAAGCCCTCTGGGAGATCCAATTCCAGGTTTGCCACCAGTTCATTTAAGTCAAGCGTATGCTTTCCTTCTTCCGCCGCGAAGATATTCACGATGGTTTTGACATCTTCCAAGCTTTTGGTCTCATCAAAAGTGATGAAAACGGAATCAGTGTCGTATCGGAAGTTCATCTTAGCGCCCAGTGCCAAGCCTCTCACTCTTTCTCTCGCTACGTCACTCATCTTCACTTGAATGGTATCGAAGAAGTGCTGATCAGCCACTTTAAGTCCGACTTGCTTCAACGCTTGCGCAGTCAATTTAGCCAGACCGTGGGCTCTCAAAGCGATGTTTTTCAGGCCTTCTGGGCCGTGATAGACGGCGTAAAAGCTTGCCATCACGCTCAAAAGAACCTGAGCGGTACAGATGTTGGAAGTTGCTTTTTCTCTTTTGATGTGCTGCTCTCGGGTCTGGAGCGCCATTCGATAGGCTTTATTCCCTGCACGATCCAGAGAAACCCCAATAATGCGGCCCGGAATCTGTCGTTTGTAGTCTTCCTTGGTTGCAAAAAAACCCGCGTGCGGCCCACCGTAGCCCATCGGCACGCCAAATCGCTGCGCCGAACCTACGACCACGTCTGCGCCCATTTCGCCTGGAGCAGTCAAGAGCGTCAAGGCCAACAAATCGGCAGCAAATGCGGTGGTGATCTTGTTCTCTTTTGCGGCAGCTACCAAGGCAGAGTAATCGGAAACAGCTCCGTCAGAATTCGGATATTGAATCAAGATCCCGTACAACTCCGGATCTGTCAAATCCAAATCTGCCAGCGAGCCAACAACCAACTCAATACCAATTGGCTCCGCTCTAGTGGTCAAAACCGCTTTGGTCTGAGGGAATACCTTCTCGTCTACAAAGAACTTATTGGCATTTTTCTTTTCCCTTGGCTTGACAGCATGAAGCATGTTCATCGCCTCTGCTGCTGCCGTTCCTTCGTCCAAAAGCGAGGCATTGGCAAGCTGCATCCCGCTCAATTCCATCACCACAGTCTGGAAATTGATCAGTGCCTCGAGTCTTCCCTGGGCGATCTCGGCTTGATAGGGAGTATAGGCAGTATACCATCCTGGATTCTCCAGCACGTTTCTCAACACTACTCCTGGGACGATGGTATCGTAATACCCCAGCCCGATAAAGGATTTAAATACTTTGTTTTTGGAAGCTAATTTCTTGAAATCAGCCAAAAATTCTGATTCCAATTTCGCTTTTGGAAGGTCTAGGGGACGCTTAGACTGAATGGCCTCTGGAACAGTTTGGTTGATTAATTCCTCAAGAGATGAAGCTCCGATTTTCTCCAACATCTCCACGATTTCCAATTCAGTGGGACCATTGTGTCTGTTCTGAAATTTGACAGCATTAGAAAGATTGATCTGCATAAAGTACGTTTGGGTAGAGTGACGTATTTGGGTTTGAAATCATCCTGATTTTAAGTGCGCAAAGGTACTATTTCTTAAAGGAAAAGACTTTGGCTGCGCTGAATAATTTCCTTCAAAACACCCCTTCTTGACAAACGGTTTTTCCAAGGGTTAAAATTTTGTCTAGTTTAGAGCCCTAATCACAAAATTTTATGAACAAAGGATTTATACTAAGCGGTGCTTTGGCCATAGGACTCGCTTTGCCAAGCTTTGCCCAAGCTCCCGCTCAGGTGAAGTATGCCAATACGATCACCGTAGAGGATCTGACTAAACGCCTCACTTATCTCGCCTCCGACGAAATGGGCGGCCGAGACACTGGTTCGGAACAGGGAAAGTTGGCAGCCAATTATCTGGCTGACTTTTATAAAAGTCTTGGGTTTGCAGCGCCAGTCAACGGCAGCTACTTGCAGGCTGTTGCGTTGGTCAGCGCCAAATACACAAAAATTACGCTCCAAGTTGGTAAAAACAAGCTAGTTGAAAATCAGGACTTCGTTTTCATCGGTGATGGAAACATGCCGAAAGCGGCTAAAACTGAGCTGGTATTTCTCGGACTAGTTACTGATGAAAACCTGACGAAAGTTGACGTCAAAGGTAAACTTGTCGGACTCTGGGCCGTAGGAGTTCGTAGCAACGACCTAGTGACCAAAGTGATGGATGCAGGTGCTGCGGGCATCGTGATCGTGTCAATGGAAGGTCAGGCAAACTTTGACCGAATTGCCGGCAGATACAAGACTTTGACTGACAAAGGCCGTATCGGTTTTGACCAAGAAACCAAGCAAAGACCAATCTTCATGGTCAGTTCAGACAAGATGGCCCAACTTTTCGGTACTCCGGTAGAGACTCTGAAAGAAGCTGCTAAATCAACTCCGGAAACCATCGCTTCGCAAAAAGCAACTTATCAAGTCGTAAAAACCAAATCTCCGGTGGAGGCCTACAACGTGATGGGCTACCTCGAAGGGACAGACAAAAAAGACGAAGTAATCGTCATCTCCTCACACTATGATCACGTGGGTGTAAGCAGCGAAGGCGAAGTCTTCAACGGCGCAGATGACGACGGCTCCGGTACAGTTTCCGTGACTGAGATCGCTGAAGCGTTTGCCTTGGCTGCCAAAGACGGCATCAAGCCAAGAAGAAGCATCCTGTTTCTTAATGTAACCGGCGAAGAAAAAGGCCTCTTGGGTTCTGAGTATTATTCAGAAAACCCTGTTTTTCCCTTAGCAAACACCGTGACCAACATCAACATTGACATGGTCGGCAGAATCGACTATGAATACGACAAGGAGGAAAACAAGGACTATGTCTATGTGATCGGGTCTGAGATGCTCTCTTCACACCTGAAGAAGATCAACGAATACAACAACATCACCTATTCCAACCTCATCTTGGATTATCGCTACGATGCTGCCGACGATCCAAACAGATTTTATTATCGCTCAGATCATTACAACTTCGCGAAGCACAACATCCCGGTAATCTTCTTTTTCAACGGCGTACACGACGACTACCATCAGGTGACTGATACGGTAGACAAGATCGAGTTTCCACTGATGACCAAACGGGCGCAGTTGATCTTCCACACGACTTGGGATCTAGCTAACCGGGAGCAAAAACCTCCTGTGGACGGTACCAACACCAGAACTGACAGATAAGAAAAAGGCTCCCGAAATATTTGGGAGCCTTTTTAATTTATAATCCTCAGAAGACCAGTGTCAAGATTCTACAAGTATGGAATTCGCGGCAACTCTGCTTCCGAATCGATCTCCTGACTTCCAAGTACTTTCTATTTTCCCTTATTCTTTTGATTCTTTGTCTTCATCTGATTCCTGTTCGGTTTCTTGACGTGTTTTTTGGCCTTCACTTTTTCTCCTTTGCCAATATTAACTTTAGGGGGAATCGCTTTTTTCTCATGGAAGGCACCTTTGTAATCCGGATTGTCCCGCTGCTTTAAGCGATCTAGCTCCCTTGCGTACGCTTGCTTTTCTTCGAAAGGCGTATCCGGCACGTCTACTTTGCCCGGGATCGCCAGCAAGTCCACCTGCATCCGGATCATATCTTCAATACACTCGAAGTGATAGATCTCAGCTGGGTTCACAAATGTGATCGCTTTGCCCTCATTCTCTGCACGACCAGTTCGCCCAATTCGGTGCACGTAGTCTTCATATATAAGAGGTACGTCAAAATTAATCACGTGTGATACCATCGTCACATCCAATCCTCGCGAAGCCACATCGGTCGCCACCAAGATCCGAACCTCTCCGCCTTTGAAATCCTCCATGGAGTTAATCCGGGTATTTTGACCTTTGTTGGCATGGATAACGCGAATCTCACCGATATTCTTCCTTTCCAAAAAGCTGAAAACCGACTCGGCATTTTTACGGCTTCTGGTAAAAATAATCGCCCGGCTGATCTCCTCGTTTTCCAACAAATGGGACAACAGGTTGATCTTGGTCTTAATATTGGGCACGTGGTATTTGACCTGGGCGATGGTTTCAGCCGTGGTGGCAGAGGGAGTGACTTCGACTTTCTCAGGAAATTCCAGAAACTCGGCAGACAGTGTTTCGACTCGAGCACTGAAGGTCGCTGAGAAAAGCAGGTTCTGTCGTTTGGATGGAATTATTTCGAGAATCGCCCTAATCTGAGGCATGAATCCCATGTCCATGATTTTGTCCGCCTCGTCCAAGACCATCGTCTTGATTTCCTTGGGAAGGATATTTCCTTTTCGGTAGAGATCCATAAAACGACCGGGAGTCGAGATGAGGATATCCACCCCAGCGGCGATGTTTTCTATTTGTGTTTTTGGCCCCAAGCCGCCGTATAAACTGACGATCCTGAGATCGGTGTTCTGGGCAAGCTGCTTGGCCACTTCCTCTATCTGCATGACCAGCTCCCGCGTCGGCGCCAAGATCAGCGCGCGTGGATGTTGGCCTTGCGCATATTTCACTTTCATCAAAAGCGGAAGCACGTACGCCGCAGTCTTTCCTGTACCGGTTTGCGCTACGCCGAGCACGTCGTGTCCGGCCAAAGCCAGCGGAATGGCTTTCTGCTGAATCGGCGTCGGAGCGGTATATCCCGCAGAAGCCACCGCATCGAGCAATTGCTTGTTTAGCTTAAAAGCATCAAAACCTAAGGCCTCATCACTCATGATTGTTATTTTTGGAGAGAAATCTGAAATCGAAAACAAAAGAAACGATGAAAAGTATCCTGATCACCGGCGCAAATATAGTCAATGAAGGCCGGATAAGTCCGGGCGATGTTTTGGTCAGAGATGGCCGGATCGCAAAACTCGGAACCGACTTGAGCGCCGAATCTGCTGAGATTCATATTGATGGACGGGGGAAACACCTGTTTCCAGGCGTGATCGATGATCAGGTACACTTTCGCGAACCAGGGCTAACCCACAAGGCGGAGATCTATACCGAAGCCAAAGCCGGGGTTGCCGGTGGCACCACGACCTTCATGGAGATGCCCAACACGGTGCCTCAGTCGGTCACGATTGATCTTCTGGAGCAAAAATATACCCGTGCATCCGAGGTCTCGCTCGCTAATTATTCCTTTTTCTTCGGGGCAACGAATGATAATCTGGATGAAATTCTGAAAGTCGACGCTAAAAACGTCTGCGGCGTGAAGATATTTCAAGGTTCCTCCACAGGCAATATGCTCGTCGACAACCCTGAGGTTTTGGAGCAGATTTTCAAAGAATGCAAAACACTCATCGCCATCCACAGCGAAAATGACAACATCATCAAGGCAAACTTGGAAGAGTTCAAGGCGATCTACGGTGAGGACATTCCCGTCAAATACCACCCAAAGATCCGCTCGGAAGAGGCTTGCTACGATGCTTCCAGCCGCGCTGTGGCGATGGCAAAAAAATACGGCACCAAGCTCCATATCCTCCATATCAGCACCGCCAAGGAACTGGAGCTGTTTGACAATTCAATACCGCTGGAAGAAAAGCGCGTGACGGCCGAGGCCTGTATCCACCACATGTGGTTTTCGGAGGAAGACTACACCACCAAAGGCAACCTGATCAAATGGAATCCAGCCGTAAAAACTGCGAATGACCGAGATCAGATCTTCCAAGCCATGCTCGACGGCCGGATTGATGTAGTCGCAACGGATCATGCCCCACATACCTTGGAGGAAAAATCCCTCTCCTACCTGAAGGCTCCTTCCGGAGGCCCGCTCAATCAACATAGCCTGGTGGCGATGTTGGATTTTTATCATCAAGGAAAAATCAGCTTGGAAAAAATCGCCCAAAAAATGGCTCACAACCTGGCCATCCTGTTTCAAATCCAGGGAAGAGGCTACATCCGCGAAAATTATTTTGCAGACTTAGTCTTGGTGAATCTGGATTCTCCTTGGACAGTTTCGAAGGAAAACGTCCTTTCTAAATGCGGATGGTCGCCATTTGAAGGGCACACTTTCCGCTCAAAAGTCACCCATACGATCGTTTCTGGACACTTAGCGTACGAAGACGGCAAGTTTCACGAAGAAAAGAAGGGGGAAAGAATCACATTTTCGAGAAATAATTGAAACTGGTATTGCGCCAAGTAGTCTTAATTATTACTTTTGCAGACCATTTGAGAATAACCTTTTCAAATAAGCCACACGGTGATTGTAGCTCAGCTGGTTAGAGCGCTGGTTTGTGGATCCAGAGGTCGCCGGTTCGAACCCGGTCTTTCACCCAAACCCCTCTTTTAGAGGGGTTTTGCTTTTTTTACGGGTGTTAGTTGGCACAACATTTGTCAAAAAAGAAAAAAACTAAACCACACTCAGATGTTTACGTTGTACAAGTCCTCTCCAAGATTCCCGGTGGTAAAACGGGTTAATATCAGGGTCGTCACCAACTATTTTGTGAAATTCGAAGAGTCACTAAGAATTTTCGAAGAAATTCAAAAAGAAGCGATTCGTTCTTGATCATTTTAGATCTACACAAAAAGAAGGTTATGAAAACATAACCTTTTATTTTTTACTCACAATTTTTCTTATCGCCACAAAACTCTATTTTTAAATTCTTAGAATTTTTCCCCTATGAGTTATATCCACTTTGATAAAACCCAATTAATCAATCTGAATTACTCCCTTGACCGGGAGATTATTCGGACGAATCGGTCTGGCGCGTACACGAGTACGACCATTATCGGATGTAACACACGTAAGTACCATGGCTTACTGGTGGTTCCTCAGCCGCAGATCGATTCCCAAAACCATGTCTTTTTGTCAACCGTCCATGAGACTGTCATTCAGCATGGAGCCAGCTTCAATCTGGGCATCAGCAAGTATCCCGGAAATTACTCACCGAGAGGTCACAAATACCTTGAAGACTTTGACTCTGAGCCTATCCCGAAACTGACCTATCGGGTCGGCGGTGTGGTTCTCCAAAAAGAGCTCATCTTGGACAGCAATCGTGACCGGGTGATGATTCGCTACACGTTGCTTGAAGCCCACTCGCCAACCAAAATCAGGATTCAACCCTTTCTGGCTTTCAGAGGATATCATAACCTGATCAAGGAAAATGATCAGATTAATAAAAGTTTTGAAAAAGCCCCAAATGGAGTCAAGTTCAAGCTTTACCCCAAATACGATCCGCTTTTCATGCAGCTCTCCAAGAAAGGTGAGTTCGTTTCCTTGCCGGACTGGTACCACAACATTGAATACATTCAGGAACGTGAACGGGGCTATGAGTATCAGGAAGACCTTTTTGCACCAGGCTTTTTTGAATTCAATATTGAAAGGGGAGAGTCGGTTATTTTCTCCGCAGGGTTAACTGAAGCGGACCCCAAAACCCGCCAAAACGCTTTTCAAAAAGAAATCTCTCGACGTATTCCACGAAACAACTTCGAAAATTGTCTGAGAAATTCAGCTGGGCAGTTTATCCGTCGTAGAGATGGCGACACGAGGATAATCGCCGGATATCCATGGTTCGGCTGGTGGGGCAGAGACACCTTTCTAGCCGCTCCGGGCCTGACCCTTACCAGCGGTGATACGGAGACTTTTCTGGAAATAATGGACTCCATGTCCAAGGATCTCAAAGGGCCTCTATTCCCGAACATTGGCAGCGGCGACTTTACCAACATGACTTCAATAGACGCTCCGCTGTGGTTTTTCTGGAGCCTGCAGCAATATATTCTCTACACAGGGGACACAAAAACCATCAAAGATCGGTACCTCAGTAAACTAAGAGGCATCATCGACGGATACATGCATGGAACGGACTTCAATATCCACATGCAGCCTGACGGTCTGATCTGGGGAGGTCGTCCTGACCTGGCACTCACTTGGATGGACGCCATCACACCAGATGGACCGGTCACTCCCCGTATCGGCTGTCCGGTAGAGATTCAGGCACTTTGGTACAACGCCCTGTGCTTTTTCAATGAGTTGACACAAGAAGAAGAATTCGCCACCCTTGCCGCCAAGGTTCGGAATTCCTTCGAGCGAGCGTTTTGGTCTTGGGAATATGAATATTTGGCAGACGTAGTCAATGGCGAAGAAAAAGACTGGTCAATCCGACCCAACATGCTTTTTGCGACCTCTCTACCCTACAAAATGCTCAGCGAAGAGAAAAATGACATCATCCTAGAGATGGTGAAATCAAAGCTATTGACGACCCGGGGCCTTCGTTCACTCTCTCCTGACGATCCAGGCTATAAGGGATACTATTTTGGCAACCAGATCAGCAGAGACCATGCTTATCACAACGGCACTGCATGGACTTGGCTCTTAGGACATTTTGCAGATGGATATTTGTCTCTGCATGGCAAAGCATCGAAGAATTTCTTTCAAAAAATAATCAAGGGTTTTGACGGAGTCATGACCCAATTTGGAGTCGGAACGGTAGCAGAAATTTACGACGGAGATCCTCCACACCGTCCTAAAGGTTCCGTATCACAAGCTTGGAGCGTAGCAGAACTGCTTAGAATGATGGACTTAGTCAAAAGGATATAAAATGACTTTTTTATGAAAGTTTTAATGTTTGGGTGGGAGTTCCCACCTCATATTTCCGGAGGATTAGGCACAGCCTGCTATGGCTTGGTAAAAGGAATGAACCACCATGGCCAAGAAGTGATCTTCGTAGTACCCAAACTGTGGGGTGATGAAGAGCCGCTGGCGGATTTTGTCAATGCAAGCGATGTCAGGATCGACTACCGCGAAAAGCGTTTCAAGAAATTCTGGAAAAACCTCACTTACTTGGAAGTAAGCAGTTTTTTGGTACCCTATCTAGGTCCTGACGAATTCAAAAAATTCACCGACTACGCCATCCATGACCGAACAGATGTAGATGAGAGCATCTTTTCCAACAAGTTTGAGTTCAGTGGCAAGTATGGAAAAAATTTAATGGAGGAAGTCTCCAGGTATGCGCTGGTGGCCGCTCAGATTGCCCGGGACAAAAACAGTTTTGATATCATTCACGCTCACGATTGGTTGGCTTTTCCGGCAGGGATTGCTGCAAAAGAAATCAGCGGAAAGCCTCTCGTCGTTCACGTACACGCAACGGAATATGATCGCTCCGGCGAATCTGTCAATCAACCTGTCTATGACATCGAGCGTGCAGGAATGCATGCAGCAGACCATATCGTAGCGGTAAGCCAATTGACCAAAAACATCATAGTCAGAAAGTACGGAATTCCAGCCAGCAAGGTCACCGTCCTCCACAATGCGGTGCTCGATGCCAGCATCATCAAATCTGCCTATGAGAAAAAAGTACCTGAGAAAATCGTCACGTTCCTGGGGAGAATCACTTTTCAAAAAGGCCCTGAATACTTTGTAGAAGCTGCCAAAAAAGTCATCGATCGCGATCCAAATGTCCGATTTGTAATGGCAGGATCCGGCGACCTTCTCAATCGGATGATCGATCGGGTGGCCGAACTGCGAATGGCCACTCGCTTTCACTTCACCGGATTTCTGAAAGGAGACGACGTAGATCACATGTATGCGATCTCGGACGTCTATGTGATGCCTTCAGTCTCGGAGCCTTTTGGCATTGCTCCCCTCGAAGCTGTCCGACACAACACTCCTGTGATTATCTCCAAGCAATCAGGAGTGGCAGAGGTACTCAGGAACGCCATCAAGGTGGACTTTTGGGACGTCGATTCCATGGCTGATGCGATCTTTGCACTACTTCACTATGACGGGATCTCCCGGATGTTCAAAGAATTGGGAAGCGAGGAACTAAAAAAATTGAAGTGGGAGCACGTAGCTGCCAAACTTGTCACTGTTTACGAAAAAACCTTAGCCGAACGATCATGAGAACCATCTGCTTTTACTTTCAGGTGCATCAGCCCTTTCGATTGAAACCATACCGATTTTTTGATATTGGGGAAGACCATCATTATTGGGATGATTTCTTGAATCGAAATGTAATCCGCAAAGTAGCGCAAAAGTGTTACCTGCCGATGAACTCCCTGCTGCTGGAGCTCATCCAACAGTACAACGGAAAATTCAAAGTAGCCTTTTCACTATCTGGTACTTTTCTCGATCAGATGGAAGCATACGCTCCCGATGTGTTGGAGAGTTTCCAAAAGCTCGTTGCCACCGGTCAGGTAGAATTACTGAACGAAACCTATACACACTCTTTGGCTGCGCTGAAAAGTAAGGATGAGTTTCAGCTACTGGTAAAAAAACACCAAGACCGAATCAAGCAGCTTTTCAATGGATATACGCCCAAAGTCTTCAGAAATACCGAGCTGATCTACTCAGATCAGATTGGGGCCATGGTCGCCGAACTCGGCTATGAGGCAGTTTTGACCGAAGGAGCAAAACACGTCTTGGGATGGAAAAGTCCCAATTATGTCTATTCCAATTCGATCGAACCGAAATTGAAAGTGTTGCTCAAGAACTTCTTGCTTTCGGATGACATTGCCTTCCGGTTTAGCAACAAATCCTGGAATGACTATCCTCTGACCACAGACAAATTTGTCAAGTGGATCAACGCCATTCCAAAGGAAGAGCAGGTTCTAAATCTATTTATGGACTATGAAACCTTCGGGGAGCATCAGTGGGAAGAAACCGGCATTTTCGAATTCATGCGACACCTCCCGGAGGCTGTACTAAGCCAATCCAACTTTAGCTTTTCCACACCTTCAGAAGTATCTGCCAACGTTTCTCCAGTGAGTAAGATCCATGTCCCGGTACCGATCTCTTGGGCGGACGAAGAACGTGATTTGACGGCATGGCTGGGCAATGACATGCAGGACGAAGCTTTTGACCGGTTGTATGAGTTGGAAAAACTCGTGAACGGTATCGATGATCCCGAAATCCAGCGAGACTGGGGATACTTGCAAACGTCCGATCACTTCTACTACATGTGTACCAAGTTCTTCTCTGACGGCTCTGTACACGAATACTTCAGTCCCTATGATACGCCGTATGATGCATTCATCAACTTTATGAATGTATTGAGTGACTTTATGCTGAGAGTTAAACAGAAACATGCCGAACTTCAAAGCTAGGCTTCAATTACACGCTCGGCCAGTTTGTAGCTTCGCTAATATACATTCCTATTAAATTAAAAGGCCTTTTCGACATCCAATCGAAAAGGCTTTTCTCATTCAAGTCTACCCGAAAAACACTCGAATCCGAGCTGAAATTATTCCATAAATCCAACCACCAAAACTCAATAGCTTTCCGACTCGTTGGGAAAATCTTTCGCTTTGACATCAGCGATATAGCTTTTGAAAGCATTCATCATTACCGACTGCAAATCTGCGTATTGGCGCAAAAAACGCGGCTTAAACTCCTGAGTGATGCCGAGCATATCGTGCATAACCAAAACCTGACCATCCACTCCACCACCCGCACCGATTCCGATCACCGGGATTGAGACTGTCTCAGCTACTTTGGTCGCCAAGGCCGCAGGTATTTTCTCCAGCACAATGGCGTAGCAACCGCATTCTTCCAGGACTTTGGCGTCGTCGATCAGCTTTTGTGCTTCGGTATCCTCTTTTGCCCTGACAGTGTAGGTGCCAAATTTATAGATCGACTGTGGCGTAAGCCCCAAGTGCCCCATCACCGGCACGCCGGCGCTGAGAATTCGGAGAACCGATTCCTTAATTTCGGAGCCGCCTTCGACTTTTACGGAATGGGCGCCAGACTCTTTCATGATCCGGATAGCTGACCTCAGTGCTTCAGAACTGTTACCCTGGTAATTTCCGAAGGGAATATCCACCACGACAAAGGCCCGCCTAACCGCGCGCACCACAGAGGAGGCATGATAGATCATCTGATCCAAAGTGATCGGCAAAGTCGTCTCGTGACCCGCCATCACGTTGGACGCAGAGTCACCTACCAAGATGATGTCGATACCCGCCTCGTCCACAATCCTCGCCATGGAATAATCGTAGGCGGTCAGCATGGAGATTTTCTCCCCACGAAGCTTCATCTCCTGGAGCGTGTGGGTCGTAATGCGCTTAATATTAGCAGAAGAGTGTACTGACATAGAATTAATGCAACTGAACCGAATGTTGGGAACCTGAGACATCTACTTTGATGTGCTCGTTGAACGTAGTAGAAAGCTCAAAACCGGTATAATCCGGCCGAAGTGGAAAAAATCCATGGCTGCGGTTAACCAACACCGCGATCTCCATTTTTTGGATTTCAAGGTCTAAAAACGGCTTCATGGCGTAAACCAAGGTCTTGCCAGTATTCAACACATCGTCCACCAAGATGATATTTTTGTGGGTCAGATCTAGTTCCTGGGAAAGTTCTATCTCGGACTTAGCTACTTCATTTTTGTCCAAAATGACTTCGAGCTCTTCCACCTGAATAGGCGAAATACGCTTGAGTTCATCCGCAAGAAGCTTGGCCAAAGTCATACCCATCCCAGTGATCCCGGCAAATACCACACCGGCTGAATTCAGATTTCGCTCATAGATTTCGAAAGCCATGCGGGTGATCTTTTGCCCGACTTGTTTATGATTGAGTACTTCGCTCATAGATTGATTTTGAAAAATGAAAATTAGGCCAATTTGGTTTGGATTCAAAGCCGATCAGCGGAAGCTATCCTCCTCGTTGAGAATATTCACATAGCTCTGATAGCGGTAGGGATGTATGAATCCCTCCTCTAGTTTCTGAAGCACCACACATCCTGGCTCGTTGATATGCGTACAATTATTGTATTTGCATTGCCCCAGATATTTTCTCAGTTCGGGAAAATAGTGAGAAAGCTCATTGTCATCTACGTCCAAGATCCCAAACTCTTTGATCCCTGGCGTGTCGATCAGGTCTCCGCCTTCTGGCAAAACAAAAAGCTCCGCAAACGTCGTGGTATGTACCCCTTTGGCACTGTATCCAGAAATATCTTTGGTGTCTTGTTTGGCTTCGGGAACCAGTGCATTTAGAAGCGTGGACTTTCCGACGCCGGAATGGCCAGCGATCAGGCTTGATTTCCCTTGGATCAAAGGCAAAAACTTCTCCATCAGATTCTCCTCTCTCAGCGCCGAAACTTCCAACACCGAATAACCCAAAGGCTCGTAAATCTCATGAATATCCTGCAGCCACTCCCCCTCCACTTCGCCCTCTAATTGATCTATCTTGTTGACGACAAGAATCGCCGGAATTCGAAAACTTTCCGTACTGACCAAAAACCGATCGATGAATCCCAAGGATGTCCGAGGCTTTTTCATGGTGATGACCAGGATGGCCTGGTCGAGATTGCTGGCAATGATATGGGAAAAGTGCTGCTTTCGGGTAGACTTTCGGATCACGTAATTCTCCCTCGGGAGAATCTCAGAAATCACCGCCGTCGCCTGGCCGGTCTCTTCTTCCATCTCCACCCAATCCCCCACGGCTATCGGATTGGTCAACTTCAGCTCGTCCTGCTTAAACTTCCCTTTCAAGCGGGCAGAGACCACCTTTTCGTCGACCTGGACGACATACCAGCTGCCGGTTGATTTGATGACTCTTCCTTTCATTTTGCAGGGATTAACGAGGTTACTTTTTCAAGAATTCGATCTGCCGCTCCGAGATTTGAGTTTACCCAATTTTGGGCAGAGTTGACCGAATTATTATAAAAATCAGTCTGTTCCATTCTTCCAAAAATCTCAAAAAGCGAGCTTTCATCCGAAACCGAAAATCCACACCCTTCTATTTGGCTCTGCTCCGCCTCTGGAAATCGCGAAGCCCTCTTTACCTGCCCAAAGATTACAGGCACTCCGAAACCAAGCGGCTCCAAGATATTATGCAGCCCTTTGCCAAAAGCACCCCCGACATAGGCAATCTTTGCAAACTGGTACAGCGACGAAAGCATCCCGATGTTGTCTATGAACAGAACTGAATTGGTATCCGAGGCTCGCCACATGGAAAATCGCTTTGAGTCCAGCACTATCCTCGAAGCCCAGCGCTCCATCGGCTCGGGGCTCAAATCATGAGGTGCTATGATCCAGCGGTAGTCTGGACGGGAATTGATCAGAGGAATCAACAGCTTCATATCTTCCTCCCAGGCGGATCCAACGACAACAGTCGGCTTGCCTTGGATCCAACGCTCGAGTTGAGGCATTGATAGGGGAGCAGAGGCTGTCGCAGCTACACGATCAAAACGCGTATCTCCAGCTAGAGAAGATCGTGTATACCCAATCTCTCGAAGCAGCTCGATGCTTTTTTTATTTTGGGTAAAAATCCAATCCATGGCAAAGAGATTTTGGCAGAAAAAGGCTCCCAGCGGCCCGAAGAAACTTTGATCCTCGCGCAGGCTCGCAGAAACCAAAAAGATCGGTTTGCCGTGCTTTTCCAAAGCCTGAATGTGATGAAACCACAGGTCATATTTGACAAAAAACGTAAGCTCCGGTTTCAGGATTTCGACAAATTTCTCCGCCCAACTTCTCCGATCCAGTGGAATGTAAGTAATGAAGTCAACGTTAGCCTGAGGTTTTTTTACAACATGGTCAAAACCGGATGGGCTGAAAAAGCTAACCAAAACACCCAAATCAGGTCTTTTTGATTTCAGAGATGCAATCAACGGCCGGGCTTGTTCGTACTCACCTAGAGATGCAACGTGAAACCAAGCAAGCTTTCCGGGATAAGAATCACGAAAATTTCTCAATTTTGAGAGCCCAAACTTTCTGCCCTCCAAAAAATTATTCAGCTTGGAAGAAAAAGGCCTGAGCAAAGACAAAATGCCTGGAATCAGAAAGAAAAGCAGGCGATAAATCAATTTCATTCTCAAAAGTAGCCATTCGATCGTAAAACCCCCTTTTTTCTTAAAATGGGGAAAACAAAAAAAATCGCCAGCCAAAAAAAGTCGACAACTTTAGGATTTGGCCCGTGTAAAAACCCTGAAAAATATTTAAATTCAATGCTGTCCTGTTTTATCACCAATTCTAAAACAGCCCAAGTTTATCTTCACTCATGATTAAAGTACTATTTGTTTGTTTGGGCAATATTTGTCGTTCACCCCTTGCTGAGGCCATTTTCAATCATAAAATCCAGGCCTTGGGATTGTCACGCAAATTCAAATCAGACAGCGCCGGTACTTCTGACTATCACATCGGCGAGCTTCCTGACGAGCGATCTGTGCAATGTGCGAACCGAAAGGGGCTTAATATCTCGCACCGCGGCAGACAGGTAAATCGCACTGATTTTAGGGATTTTGATTACATCATCGCTATGGACGAGAGCAACCTGACCAACCTTCAAGCACTTTCGGCCAAGTATAACTATCCCAACAAAGAGATCTTCCTGATGCGTGATTTTGTCAATGGCTGTGAAGGGCTGTCTGTTCCCGACCCCTATTATGGCGGGGAGGAGGGATTTGATGAAATCTATCAGATTCTGGACACCTCTATCGAGAGCTTCCTGGCGAAAATCAAAGCCGTTCATCAGAACTATGCATGAGCAACACCAGATCTACGAACAAGTAATCACACAAACGCTCGGCCCGATAGCTCAGCTGAAATCCGCAAGCCTTGTCGCGGCCGGCAACCATAATCAGGGTGTCCGACTGGAAACCACAGCAGGCCCTTACTTCCTCAAACTCAACTTCGATCACGAAAGAAATATCTTGGTCAAAGAGGCTGATGGTCTCCAGATTCTCCGAAAATCCACTTTTCTTCGGGTTCCCCAGACATTTGGCCACGGAAGAATCGGCGACTATAACTACCTTCTCTCCGAATTTATCCCTTCCTCTCGGCAACAGTTGGATTATTGGGAAAATCTCGGCTTAGGACTGGCCCATCTGCACCTCAATGCCTCCCGGCAATTTGGACTGGCTGACGATAATTTCATCGCCTCCCTACATCAAAAAAATCATCAATCTGACAACTGGGCAGACTTTTTCATCGAGCAGCGGCTGGAGCCAATGGTGGGAAAAGCCTACTTTGACAGGTTGATTCCCTTGGATTTTCTGAAAAATCTCCAGTCAATCTACCCTAGAATCGAAGCAATATTCCCCAAAGAAAAGCCCGCATTGCTCCATGGCGACCTATGGTCTGGGAATGTGATCTGTGACGGTAACGGACAACCTTGCCTGATCGATCCTGCCGTCTACTACGGACATCGGGAGATGGATTTGGCGTTTTCTAGGCTATTTGGGGGGTTTGATGCAAGATTCTATGAGGCCTATGAGTCTATTGTCCCTTTAGAACCTGACTTCGAAAGCCGGATGGGCATCTACAATCTCTATCCGCTGCTCGTCCATCTCAACCTCTTTGGAACCTCTTACCTTCCCGGAATCGAAAAAATCGTCAAACGCTTTCAATCATGAATTTCCAGATCCGCCACTATCAGGAAAGTGATGCCCCAGCTATCCTAGAGATCATCAACGACTCCATCCTGAATACCTTTCACAACTACGACTACGAGCCCAAGAAACTAGAGGAAGTCACCGCGATGTTTGATTCGAAGATCATTGATGGCTTCCCAATCTTGGTAGCGGAGCAAAATGGGGAGATCTGCGGCTATGCGACCTTTGGAAAATTCCGGGCAAAACCCGGCTACAACTCCACGATTGAGCACTCGATCTACTTGACCGCGAAGGCCCAGAACCAAGGTCTGGGAGGAAAACTGATGCGGCAGATAATTTCTATCGCAAAGGAAAAAGGCTATCACGTAATGATTGCCGGCATGGATTCAGAGAACTTGGGCAGCTATCGCTTTCACGAAAGGCTGGGGTTCAAAGAAGTTGCCCGGTTCCCGGAGGTCGCTTTCAAACTTGGAAAGTGGCTGACGTTAGTCTTTATGCAGTTGACTTTGAATCCAGTAGAAAAACGCTAGGCAGGACAAATTAGCCAGTCCAGCGACTTAGCCCAGCATGACCTTTTCCCCCGTCTTCACCGCTTCGTAGATCGCGTCGATGATCACCAGGTCTTTGAGTCCTTCCTCTCCATCCACCGGAATCACGGGCTTTTTCCCATCCAGCATAATCGCCGCCATCTCATCCATCTGCACCGTCTGGTGCGTGACGTGTTCGCGCTCGATGGGACCATTTTTTGTCCAGGCCTTGATCGGTCCGTAGCCTGTGGAAGGCTGCATCTCCGCAAAGCCTTTGGTACCATTCAGGAAAAACTTATCCAGGTTATTCAGCGCATAGGTAGAGAGGCAGGAAGCCATCGCACCGGAGGGAAAGCCCATCTGAAAGGTGATCGTCTCATCCACGCCCTCTTTGAACTTAACCGGGTCGGTCTTGGACTCCTGTGCCGTCACCCAGATCGGCTCCTCGCCCAGCATGTATCGCGTCCCATTGACCGAATAGATCCCGATATCCATCATGGATCCACCTCCGGCCAACTCCCGATTGAGTCGCCACTGCGTAGGATCTCCGATGATGAAGCCGCTCAGACCTTGGAAAAACAGAGTTTCCCCCAACTCACCTGCCCGCTGCATGCGAACCACTTCCAGCGTCTTTGGCTCAAAGTGCATGCGATAGCCAACCAACAGGTGGACACCGGCTTTCTTGCAGGCTGCAACCATCTCCCGGCCTTCGGCGGCATTGAGCGCCATGGGCTTTTCGCTGATCACGTGCTTGCCGGCAGCGGCGATGCGTAGGCAATGTGGTTTGTGAAGGGAATTGGGCGTGGTCATGTACACCACGTCGATATCCGGATTGTCTTTGATCTGGTCAAAGGTCTCGTAGTTGTAGCAGTTTTTGGCAGGGATGCCATATTTACTTTGCCAGTCGGTGATTTTGGATGGTGTCCCGCTGACCACGCCGACGAGCTTAGCTCTTTTACAATCCTTCATGGCCTCGGCCACGCGGGTTCCGTAGCTTCCCAGTCCCATGATGGCGACCCGGAGTATTTTATCTTCTTTTTCTGTTTGCATCGCTGAAAGTGTGTTTGTATAAGGCAGGCTCAACGCCAAAGTGGAGATTCCCGCTTTCTGGAGAAAAATTCTTCTGGTAGTCATCGGTAGATAGGTTTTGGGTTTGTTTGCTGAATTTATAAAAATCTCCGAAGGTATTTCAATTAGTAGCGTTTGGATCAGACCTTTCTCCGTACCACCTGAAATGTATTTCTCGACGCTTGCTCCAAAAGCACTTCATACCCGTCCAAAAACTTTGGTATTTCCGCTGCTTTTGGATGCAAAATCGTCAGGAGTTCCAGCTCCTCATTGTATCGGATTTCGAAATCAGACTTTAGCTTTTCGAGTAATTGCTCCAACTTAAAAAGCTGTGCGTCGATCACAATCGAAATACTGATAGCAGAAAGCTGAAGCATATTTACCCGGAGCTTTAGCGCTTGAAGCTGCTCGTAAACCCGATGAATGTGCATCTCCTCGACGAACGTAAAATCTGTGACTTTGAAGCTGACAAGGATTTGATCTTTTTTCAGCACAATTGTAGAAACTTCGTGAGCCGAGACATTTTCATGTATTTTTGTCCCAGAAGCTTCAGGGTCTAGAAACGATTTGACAAAAAGTGGGATTCCAGCATTTGCCAGCGGCTTAATGGTTTTCGGATGGATGACCGAAGCGCCGAAGTAGGTCATCTCCGCAGCCTCTCGATAGCCAAGTTCGTCAAACTTCCGGGTGTTGAGGAAAAGCTTGGGATCGGCATTCAGCACACCTGGAACATCTTTCCAGATAGTGACTGAGCCGGCATCCAGACTTGTCGCAAGGATGGCGGCAGTGAAGTCCGAACCTTCGCGTCCTAGCGTCGTCGGTCTTCCTTTGGGGTCCGAGCCGATAAATCCCTGGGTCAGGATGGGGAAATTCTCCAGGATTGGTTTCCAAATGGCCTGACATGATCTTTTGGTTTTCTCCCAGTCAATCCTTGCAAAGCGAAAGTCAGAATTGGTATGGATCACCTCGCGGGCATCCTGCCAGAGTACGATCGATCCTTGGGAGCAGAGGTATTCCGCCACAATTCGGGAAGAAATCAACTCCCCAAAACCGACAATGGCATCGTAAAACTCGTCGTAGTTTTCCCGGTTCAGCTCTTGCTCCAGCTTATTGTTGAGCTGGGTGAAGAGGTTCTCGAGCTGCGCAAACACAGCATGTCCCGCGGGGAACAGCTCCGTGCAAATCCTCCTGTGATACGCTTTCAAAATTGAACTATTCTCAGAAAAATCTTCTTTTTTTAGCTTTTTTGAAAGAATATCCTCCAATCCATTGGTGGTTTTTCCCATGGCTGAAACCACGATAATCATCCGTTTTCGCAATCGATTACGGAGAATTTTAGCCAAGTTTTTGACTGCATCGCTATCTTTTACAGAAGCACCACCAAATTTGTAAACCAAAGTTTTTGCCATCCCGATTTATTCTTAATTTACAGGCCACCAACTTTAATAATTGTACTTTTCTCAGAATGAAAACATCCCCTTACAGACCAGACCAGAGCAATCTCGCTTATTCCGTAGGAGTGACGCTCGACCGATTCATCAAACTCAAGCAAAGCGACTTCCCATTTGCCTCAGGAGAACTATCCCAATTGCTGCGTGATATTGCCTTGGCAGCGAAGATAGTCAATCGCGAAACCAACCGTGCCGGACTTTCGAACATCGGCGGAGCCTTTGGCCAAACCAATGTCCAAGGCGAAGAGCAGCAAAAGCTCGACGTGATCGCCAACATCCGATTTATGCGTGCACTCAGCAAGGGCGGCGAAGTCTGTGCCATCGTATCCGAAGAGGAGGACGAAGTGATCGATCTGCAAAACAATTCCGGAAAATATGTGGTCGCTATCGACCCGCTGGATGGAAGTTCGAACATTGACGTGAATATCAGCATCGGGACGATCTTCTCCATCTATAGAAGAAAGACTCCAGTTGGTAGTCCCGTCACTACTGCCGACATCATGCAGCCTGGAAATCAGCAGGTTGCGGCTGGATATGTCCTGTATGGCTCATCGACGATGCTGGTTTACACAACCGGCTTCGGCACCAACGGCTTCACCTATGAGTCGAGCTTGGGGGAATTTTTCCTGTCTCACCCCAATATGCAGGCTCCAGAAAACGGTGCAATGTATTCCATCAACGAGGGCTTGGAATACGAATGGCCCGCCGGCGTCCAGTCCTATGTCAAAAGCTGTAAAGAACGTAAGTTCCAGTCCCGGTACATTGGCAGCTTGGTAGCAGATTTCCATAGAAACCTGCTCAAAGGAGGCATTTACCTCTATCCAGCCACTCTGAAAAATCCATCGGGGAAACTCCGATTGCTCTATGAAGCCAATGCACTTGCCTTTATCATCGAGCAAGCAGGAGGAAAAGCAAGTGACGGAAGTCGCCGAATCATGGATATCCAGCCGGAAAGCCTGCACCAAAGAACGCCGCTCCTGATTGGCTCAGTTGAGCTAGTCGAAGACGCAGAGGAAATGATCAGAAATGCAGAATCCGAAATCACCGGAATCAACCACTAAACAAGATTTATTCTGAAATCAGATCTTTCAGCGTAACTTACAGGCTGAAAAACCTATGTATTATGTTCTCAAACAAAACTTATTTACCGCTTGCTCTTTTAGCGCTGGCAGTTTCTCTTTGGACTTCATGCGCACCGAAAGAATCGGCTTCAGAATCCGCTGACACCGCTTTCGCCATCCAAACTGAAAAAATGCAGATCCAAGCGGACACGCTTTACAGTGAGTTTGAAAACCCGTGGGGATTTACCTGGCTGGCTGACGGCAGGATGCTGGTCACCGAGCGAAAAGGAGAAATCCTGATCTTCAAAGACGACAAATTTACAGGAGAGAAAATCGAAGGTCTCCCTCCGGTACACGCCGTGAATCAGGCGGGCTTGCTGGATATCGCGGCTCACCCAAAGAATGGGGAAAACGGCTGGATCTACATTGCCTATGCGAAACATTTCGAGGATAGCACCGGAGCTACGACCATCATGCGGTTTAAGCTGGATGGCAACACCGCAGTCGAACAACAAGACCTGATCACCGCTGGACCTTCTTGGAAAGGAGGTCGTCACTTCGGAAGCAGGATCGTCTTTGACAACGAAGGTTACTTATACTTCTCTAACGGCGACAAAGGTGATACGCCGATGAACGCACAGAATCTTACCAATGCACATGGCAAAATCCACCGGATAAACGACGACGGCACAATCCCTTCTGACAATCCTTTTGTGGATTCCACCGATGCAGTGAAGTCGATCTGGAGCTATGGAAACAGAAATCCGCAAGGTCTATACTTTGACAAAGCCAACAACGTCCTTTGGGAAACTGAGCACGGCCCGAGAGGCGGCGACGAATTGAACATCATCGAAAAAGGAAAAAACTATGGCTGGCCGGTGATCACCTATGGTATCAATTACAACGGCACCATCTTGGCTGAATCGGCTGAAAAAGTAGGAATGGAGCAACCTATCCACTACTGGGTGCCTTCAATTGCCACCTGTGGGGTTATGGTCGTGACGTCCGACAAGTATCCAGGCTGGAAAGGCAACATCCTAGTAGGAGCGCTTGCAAAGCAGCATATTGCTCGCGTGGTGTTGAAAGACAACAAGCACATCGCTGAAGAAAAATTGCTTCCAGGTATTGGTCGGGTACGGCAGATTGCCGAAAGTCCAGATGGTTACATCTACGCGATCACCGAAGGAACGGGACTCTTGGTGAAGATTATCCCCGTCAAATAAAAAATTCATTCAAAAAAAGACCTCTCCGAAAACCGAGAGGTCTTTTTTTTGAAGTCAGAGTTCCTGCTTCTCCAGAAACTCGACTTAGCCGATTCATTAAGTCTCATTTGAGAAACTCTAATTCACCTTGTTTACTCGCCAGCTCGATAAAGTGATTGATGTTTTTTGGCAAGCTTCTACCATTACTTTTTGATCAATTTAAATACCCCTTAGCCCGCTATTAAAAGGTCGATTCGCTGGGAAAGTCCCTCAAACACTTTCGGCTTAAGCTCAAAAAGCGATCTGCAGGAGAAAGCGTCAGAATTTCTGTTTTCGGATTCTATTACTTTCCGCGTTGGTAAAAAATCGTATATCCATAGCTTGAAGTTAATCTGTCAACTCTGATTTTTCTCCAAAAAACCTAAACCGAAAACCAGGCAATTCAATTGCTCTGAATGGCAGATCCCATGAGGCCATCGCCCGCAAATCGAGTTCTTTTACACAAAATCCACATCCACGCTAAACGGGTATTTCATCAAAAACTGGAGTGCCTCAGCTATCGAAAGATCCTCAAACAGTACGCGGTGTAAGTTTTCAGTGATCGGTGCACGGATGCCGGCGGTTTTCAAAAAGGCATCTACGATTCTTACCGTATTAATCCCCTCAGCCACTTCATCCATCGTATCCAGGATCTGCTGAAGAGACTCCCCTCTTGCCAAGCGAAATCCTACGGTGAAGTTTCTGGAATCCACCGAATTACATGTCGTCACCAAGTCACCGACTCCGGCCAATCCCATCACGGACTGGACACTTCCTCCCAATGCTTTGCTCAGGTGAACCATCTCTACCATGCCTCGGGATATCAAGAGCCCCTTGGCATTTTCTCCTAAACCCAAACCCGCCAAAGCACCAGAAGCGATGGCGATGATGTTTTTCAGCACCCCGCTGAGCTCTACTCCGATGATATCAGAATTACCATATACCTGGAATCGCTCAGAGCGAAGCAATCGCTGACCTTCTAGGATCACTTCGTTGTACTTGCTGGCAATTACCGTCGCTGCGGGATGACCGAGGATCAGCTCTTTGGAAATATTCGGCCCGGCAAGGCAGCCGACCCTGACCGCCACAGTCTCCTGCAGGATCACCTCACTCATGGTCAATAACTGGTTTCGCTTCAGTTTTTGAACGGTCTCCAGCGTTTCTCCCATTCCCAGGTTAAGCGCAAGCCCCTTGGTGCCGTGGATGATCATGTGATAGGGATAGAGATGCGGTGCAAAATTTCTGACCACTTCCAAAAACCCTGAGGAAGGGATCATAAAAAACAAGATATCACAGAGACGGCAAACTTCGCTTGGGTCTATCGTCGCACGAATGGTCGCCTTCAATTCCCTTCCCGCCACCGTATGAGCCCTGTTAATTTCAGCTACCACTTCCTCCTTTCGCGCAAAAACGACCACTTCGTTTTTCTCCGCAAGCATATTTGCAATCGCAGTACCAAAACTCCCGACACCGACTACGCCGATTTTCTTGGTCTTAGAAGAGTTTTTCAAGGCCATATCCGTGCAGTCTGTTGTGATAAAAATAAAGTAAACTCATATCCTCCGTTGCAATATTCCCTACTTTGTCTTTGACGATCGGTCTCTTGGCGTGGTACATACCCACATTGTCGATCCCGTGAGCGATGATCTCTTCCATCGTCCGCTTTAGATGGGGTGCTGCATCGATTTTCCCTTGGGCTTTCATCTCAAAAATCCTATCCAAAACCAGCTGACAGGATTCTTTAAACTCAGAATAGAAGATCGAAATATCCTCCACAGGCAAGCGGATCAAGTCGAAAATATCCAGCTTATCATTCTTTTTTCGAATAAGCTCAAACGCCACAAAGGACACCAAATGGGAGCTAAAAACCCGATTGATGATATGAAATTCCTCTACGATCCGCTTACCCAGCATATTGGTATATTCGTCTTCCCGCTGCTGATCGACAGTCACTTTCCCATCAGAAATAAAGTAATCCCGGGTGTCGATCTTCCTGCCGCGCTTATCCAAACTGTGTCCATCCGCGTCGACATAATTGCCCAGTACGTCCATCGCCCGACCTACCGAAACCGAAATGTCCGATCCCTTGGTAAAGAACTTGAACAGGAATTTGGAGATCTTATAGGAGTTAGAAAATTCATCGTTCTCCTTGTAATAGCGTTCTTGGCCGGTAATACTTAGATGTTCCTGAATTAAGATCGGCGCTTCGAGCACGAAATGATAGTTGATCGTCACCGGGACAATAAAAACCTTGCCTGAAACGTCATTTAGCCCATTTTGAAAATTCGCCCGCTGTGCTTCGATGGCAGTACTCAAAAGTCCCAATTTCAGTCTGGATTCGATCATTCCACTTCTGGACCGCGTGCCACCCGGGAAAAACAAACTATGACATCCAAACTGAATCGCTTCCTTAGAATAGGTCTTGAGCGTCTCCAAGTACATCAGGTTCTTTTTCCGCCGGTCAACTTTGTATGCGCCAAGCGCATTCATGAAGTAGGCAAAAATGGAAATATTGAAGAGGTTCAGCCCTGCGCCGTAGATAAACGGCGGCATACCCAATACAGAAATAATCCATCCAATCAGGACACTGTCGAGATTGGAAAAGTGGGTCGGAACCATGACAATAGTGCCCTTGGTCGCCAAATCCCGGATTTGATCGGTCTGCCCGGTAATCTGGATTTTATCCTGAAGGGTGTATTGGTTGCTAAAGATAGATTTGATGCCCTTCACCCTGGCGGCATTGAGCAGTCGAGCAAACCCGTATGTTACCATACGTCTGGTAAACTTGTAGTGTGAGGCCTTGAAGTTAGACGCTATTTCTTCTGCATAGCGCGACGTGATCCGATGAATTACTTCTTGGTAGGCCTTGAACCGTTGGTTTTTGTCAATGGAACTATCGGTGTTGATTTGTAGCAAAGATGATTTCACCTCGTCCCAAAACGAATTTTCATCCTTTGGATCTACCGCCCAAGGGTTTTGCTTGATCCGAAGTTTCTCCCGGTAAAGAGTGGTTTCAAGCTCCTCTTTCAGGATGTCCGGATTTTTACCCGTCAGCCCCAAAACCCTCGCTTCAGCAAGATCAGCTACTCTTTTCACAAACTCTCTGCGCTCGCGGGCCAATTTCACCACTGGCCACTCATTCTTGCTGGGGATGATCGGGTCGTAGCGGTGCTTGATGTATTTCTCTTCCACTGCGGAATACAGGTTTTTAAAAAGGATTCAAAGATAGAAAAAATGCCCTTTCCAACGGAAAATCATTAGGCAGAGCGCAGAATCAAGATTTTGATTTTAGGAAAGCCGCCACCACCGCCGACGTGATCAAACCCATCACTGCGGCAAAGACAGTGCCCTGGATGATATAGTTTTTGAGGTTAAAATATTCCTCGGCAGCGACCTGCTCCATAGCCCCGCTGGAAACAGAATAAGCAATCACATTATTGAAGAATTCAGGCGTGATGAACGTACTGGTAATGTACTGACTTAATGGTGTCAAAATCACGACGATCAAGGTGATAATCAATCCCGCGACGAATCCCTGCATATAGCTCATCCTTCCGTGGTAGAAGTTTCGCTTCTTATCAATCAACCCAAAAACATAAATAGCGATGGCTATCGGGGCAAAAAACATCGAGTAGGTTGCATGCTGGTCGATGTGTACATCGTGCCAACCCATGGTCTTTTCGAACACCATCCAAATCAGTCCTATCAGGATAAATAGAACTCCCCATTTAATTTCAATTTTGATGTTTTTCATAATGCTAGACGTGTATTTAGGTTCGATAAATCTGCAATCCATACAAAATACATAAAAAGCACTAAAACGATCAGCCAATTGACCTGTTTGATTCCGCCTCTATCATAGAATCATTTGCCCATGAGCTAAAGGGTATTATTTTTACGCCAGCATTCCCTGATGAAACTAGACCTAAAACAAATTCAAGTCCCCATTGAGGCCGAGATGGCTGTCTTCGAGCATAAGTTCAGGGACTTTATGAAAAGCAAGGTCAAGCTCCTCGACCACATCACCAACTACATCGTCAAGCGCAAAGGCAAGCAGATGCGCCCGATGTTTGTTTTTTTGACAGCTGGAGTATGCGGTGAAATCAATGAATCTACCCATCGAGGTGCGGCTTTGATCGAGTTGCTACACACCGCTACGCTCGTGCATGATGATGTCGTGGATGACGCCAACTACCGTCGGGGATTTTTCTCGGTCAATGCCCTTTGGAAAAACAAGATCGCCGTCTTGGTAGGTGACTACCTTCTCTCCCGCGGCTTGCTATTGAGCGTGGACAACGGCGACTTTGATCTGCTTCGCATCGTATCCAACGCTGTCAAGGAAATGTCCGAGGGTGAGCTGCTGCAAAGCTATAAAGCCCGCAAATTGGACGTGGACGAAGAAGTTTATTATGATATCATCCGGAAAAAGACCGCCAGTCTGATTGCTTCTTGCTGCTCAGTTGGAGCCTCGAGTGTCAACAGCGAGGTGGATCGGATTGAAAAAATGCGCCTTTTTGGTGAAAAGGTCGGGATGGCCTTTCAGATCAAAGACGACCTGTTTGACTTCGGTGACGACGAGATCGGCAAACCCGTCGGCATCGATATCAAGGAGAAAAAGATGACACTTCCACTCATCTATGCCCTTCGCAATACTGACTGGCTCACCAAGAAAAAGATCATTTATCTTATCAGAAATCGCTCGGAGGACAAAAAGGCGGTCAACGAAGTGATTGATTTTGTAAAAAAGAGTGGCGGTCTCGACTACGCCAAAGAAAAAATGAACGGTTTCTATCAGGAAGCCTTGGACATTTTAAATGAATTCCCAGAATCAATCTACCGGACATCACTCAGTGATCTGGTCAGCTATACGATCGAGCGAAAAAAATAAGCCTGTCCCAAACTCGAACAGGCTTTTCCCTTTGACTTCCCGACTTTTTGGACTTCCTCAATCCCGCAAATCCCTTCGGAAGCGAGCTCGTAGGTGAACCCTTACGGATTATTTTCTCATCGCATCCACCGTCTGAATCGTCCCATCGGGATTGTGTGTCAGCTCGGCCATCTTGATATTTCGCAGCGGCGTATCACCAGAAAGTTGCGTGTCGTGATAGAACAAGTACCATTTCCCTTCAAACTCCACAATCGAATGGTGGTTGGTCCAGCCTTCCACCGGATTCAGCACATTGCCTCGATAGGTAAATGGGCCATAGGGATTGTCACCTGTGGCATAAGCTATGAAGTGCGTATCACCCGTAGAATAGGACAGGTAATACGTGTCGCCAAGTTTGTGCATCCATGCGGCTTCAAAAAATCTCCGCTTGTTGTCCCCCGCTTTGATCGGATTTCCTGACTCATCCAGGATTTGGATTTCTTTCGGCTTTTCGGAAAGAGATTTCATATCCCCGCCCAGCTTGGAGATGTATGGAATCAAGGCTGGCTCTTCCGCTTCGGGCAGCCCGGTTAATTGGCCGTCGCGACCAGGTACCAGCTTTTGATCCTCATACCACTGCAACTGTCCACCCCAGATGCCACCCCAAATCAGGAAATAATCGGAACCTTCCTGAAAGACCGCCGGATCCATGCTGAATGTCCCGGAGATGGGTTGAGGTTCGGCCCTAAAGGGCCCACTCGGCTTGTCTGAAGACGCCACACCAATCTTGAAAATACCCTCTTTATCCTTTGCCGGAAAATAGAGGTAATATTTTCCGTCTTTCTCAGCCGCATCCGGCGCCCAAAGCTGACGGCTCGCCCAGGGGATATCCTCCAGCGCCAGCGCCACCCCATGGTCGGTGACAGGACCACCGGACTTTTCCATTGAAAAGACATGGTAGTCCTTCATGTCAAAGTGGGAGCCCATGTCATCCTGAGCCACATCAGTTTGGATGTCGTGGGAGGGATAGATGTAGATTTTGCCCTCAAATACATGGGCTGAGGGATCAGCAGTGAAAAGATCGGTCACCAAGGGCTGGTGATGGTACTTGGCGGCAAGGCTGTCTTCAGTAGGTTTTTCGATCGCTTCCTCCTGTTTCGGAGCTGAGCATGCCAACGCCCCAAAGATCAACAGCCCGCAGTACAGGCCTCTGTCAATTGAGTTGTTCATAAGATAATAGGTAGAGTTAGATTAGGTTTAATGGATAAATTAAGAAAGAATTGAGCACATTTCTTCAATCACCAAAATTATCTCCTGATCTTGATAAAGCTCTCAAAAGCGACTTGGAGTACTCTTCAAATAACATCCGTTTCTACCATGCTTAAAAGACTACTCATTTTTCTGCTTGCAGCCGCTATTCATCTTCCATGCGCCGCCCAGGAATATTCCATCCCGGACGGGACAAAGCGCATCGTTTTTATCGGCAACAGCATTACCTATTCAGGCCAATTCGTCAACTACGTCGACACCTATCTGACACTGCGCTACCCAGACAGAGGCTACGAAATCATCAACCTTGGCCTGCCCAGCGAGACAGTCTCAGGTCTCTCCGAACCCAATCACGCGGATGGCAAATTCCCACGGCCAGATCTCCGGGAGCGGCTGCAGCGGGTTTTGGCACAGGTGAAACCAGATTTGGTCATTGCCAACTACGGCATGAATGACGGAATCTATCTCCCATTCCATGACGAGCGATTTGAGGCATTCCAAGTCGGCATGAATTGGATGCATCAGGCAGTTGAAAACTCCGGCGCGGGCATCATTCATGTTACCCCTCCGCTCTTTGATGAGAGGAAGGGAGCTGCCTATTCCAATGTGCTGGATATCTATTCGGACTGGCTGATCAGTCGCCGCTATACGGAAGTCTGGAAAGTCATCGACCTCCATTGGCCGATGAGAAAATCTCTGGAAGATCGGCGAGCGGCTGACCCTGATTTTGTTTTTGCGAAAGATGGGGTTCACCCCGATGCTGGAGGGCATTTCCTGATGGCCAAAGTAATTCTTGTGGGCTTGGGGGAAAGCGAAGCGGGAAAAGCCGAATCGGTTGAGGCCTTACTTGCTCCATTTCCAAACGGGATGCAGATTCTTTCACTCATCGAGCAGCGTCAGGAAATCCTGAAAAACGCCTGGCTGACCCAGACAGGCCATCTGAGACCGGGGTTGAAAGAGGGTTTGTCGCTTCAGGACGCTGAGGAAAAAGTTGCTGAAATCAATCAGGAGATTGAAAAACTCCTGGATTAGAAATGATGCGCAAGCCGAATAAGCTCTTGATTTAGAAGCCCCACGAAGAAATCTGACCATGATACGTATGAAAAATAAAAACACACGTATATTAGAAGGAACCCCCTTCTTACAGCACCATGAAAACTAAACTTACCCTTACCATTGATCGAAACACGATCGAAAAAGCCAAGGTCATTGCACGTCAAAAGGGAAGTAGTCTTTCCGAATTGATAGAGAAACACCTCAACGAAGAAATCAGCTCAGACAGCAATAATGATCTTAAAATACCTGAGGAATTTCGCGATCTATTTGGTTCAGTCAATTTTCCAGTTGATCTGAATGAAAAGAAAGAGATTCGAAACATCCTTTCTGAAAAACACAAGCAATGACCCCCTACTTTTTGGACACGAATATACTCCTCGATTTCTTGGGAAATCGGGAAGGATTTGGACCATTTGCACTCCGGATTTTTGAAAAGGGGCTGAAAAACAAATGGAAACTCTGGACGTCGGATAACTCGATACTGACGGCTTACTACATTTTAAGCAAAGAAATTGGCGAAGAAAAAGCCAGACAGAAAATCGCAAAACTGCTCAACTTCTTAGATGATCAACCTGTACAAAAATCCGATATTCAGGCCGCATTAAGCTCCCAATTCAAAGATTTGGAAGACGGAGTTCAGCACTTTTGCGCATTGAACATCGCTGGTTTAGCTGGGATTATTACCCGCAACAAAAAAGATTTTCAACCCAGTCAGATTCCGGTTTTTGAACCTTGGGATATTCTTTAGACAGAGTTTTTCTGCCGGATTCCAACGACAGAATCTCATTCGGGTATTTGTTTTCCAAATTCGATCACATCAATTGATACTTTCATCCCTTCGACAACAATACCCGTATTTAGCCGAGATTTGAAGAAAGCGGTGGAAAGGGAGCTTCTAAAAGCAGAAGGAGAAGGGAATCAGATGAGGTATCTTTACGAAAAGAACAGTCAATGATTATAGTAAAAACAAGAAAATTCCTGCGAGAAAGTATACTTGCAACACTTTTAGCCGGCATACTATCAATCTCAGTTGTCGCAACCATCAACACCTTCAATATTCATATAAATCAGTTCACTGCTTTAATATTGACCTTCCTAGGTCCAGTATTTATAATGCATGGAATCTATTATTTCGAAAACAAACGAGCAAGAAATTTATTGGAAAGAATACTTCAAGACATGTTATTCATTTTTATTTTATTCTTGCTTTCTTACTTATCATTAAGCATCACAACTCAATTCTATAGAATAGGAAGCTCGTTAAACCTGCTATCTAACATATTTTTTTCAACCATAGTTTCGGAACTGATCTTTACTTTGACTATAGCTTTACCTTTGAAGATAAAAGGACGATGAAAAATCAAATCAAAATTCTTTCAATCCTTTTTCTTCTCGCTTATAATGCGGCATTGTTTAGCATTTACCAGAAAACTCCCAGTTCGAATTCCGAGAGATATAAAATTCTCAACGATTCGACAGATCTGGCGCTAGAAGATTTCATGAGAACCTATGAAGTCTGGTCTAACTCTTCGGCTAGTATTAGAACCCAAATTACGCTAATCAACGAAAATGACTCACTTTTTGCTCGAGCCTATATTGACCGTCACAATTCATGGCTGAAAAAAGATCACAACATCGACGGCACGCTATTTACTCATGAGCTATATCATGCCCGATTAGCGAAAGCAGTCGCGAAAGAGTTAAGTGAAAAAATCAATTTCTATGGCTACTCTAGAGAAAAAGCTCTCTCCAAACTCTCCTTATATCAAGAGAAGCTAAATTATTTGCAAGCCAAATATGACTCGGAATCAAACCATAGCCGAAACCGAACCATGCAGAATTATTGGGAATACAAAATTGATTCCCTATATAATAATGGCGCTCACTATCAAGTATTTGACGGAGTATCTGCTTTTTTTCCTACTGAACCCAGAAACCACACTATTATCACTTTAGACGATACTATTTCAGGAAAAAAGAATATAAGAAACGATTTAGAATTCCACATCTGGAACCTCAAAAGGGTTAAAATAGACTCTGCTGAAAGATTCAACTACTTCGTTTACATTATCTCATGGGAAGATTTAAAAGATATATTCGTAAACATTGAATCACCTAGCTCAAACTTGATTATGAGTGGTTACTCGAAAAATTCCATCAATTCAAAAAATGTTTTTGACAGACTATTTTTTAGTAAAGACAGCAATTATTACTTCGCAAGATACTCCTTCCCTTTGCACGACTTAAAAGATAGCACCTACTTAAAAATTGGTGATCAATTTTTCAATTCGATAAAGTTTGATTCAAAATAACCATTCCAAAAACCCCTTAAACTCCTCAAATCCTTTCCCCATCGAAATCACTTTCTTTTCACCTTCGAGGAATGCTGCCAATCTCTCTGGCAAGACCAACTTTTCGCCCAAAGCCTCTTCTACCACATCCCGGAATTTTCCCGGATGGGCAGTTTCCAGAAACACGCCCACACAATCGGAGTTTTCCGACATAAAATCCTTCAAGCCCAAGTAGCCGACAGCCCCGTGCGGATCCATCGTATAGCCTTTGGGCTGGACTGCCTGGATGGCCTGCACAGTCTCTTCGTCAGAATAGAAATAGCCTTTGACTTTCTCTCGGAACAGCTTTTCATCATTTCCATAGAGAGAAAGTAACCTCGGAAAATTGCTCGGATTGCCCACGTCCATACTGTTGGAAACCGTCTGAATCGAAGGCTTGGCAGAAAAAGCCTCACCACTCAGGTAATCCGGAACGACCTTGTTGACGTTGGTGGCTGCGACGAAACTGTCGATCGGCAAGCCCATCTGTTGCGCCAAAATCCCAGCACCGATATTGCCGAAATTCCCGCTCGGCACGGCAAAAACAACTTTTTTACCAGCTTTTGGCAAACGGGAATATGCATAGAAATAATACAGGCACTGGGGAATCCATCGGGCAATGTTGATGGAATTGGCGGAAGTCAGCAGTAGTTTTTCATTCAGTTCGGGATCGAGAAACGCCTGCTTTACCAGTGTCTGACAGTCGTCGAAAACGCCCTCCACTTCCAAGGCTGTGATATTTTGGCCGAGGGTGGTGAATTGCTTTTCCTGCAGCAGGCTGACTTTTCCTTTCGGAAAAAGGATGATCACTTCGACACCTTCCACACCCAAAAACCCATTGGCAACTGCACTTCCGGTATCGCCGGAAGTCGCCACCAGCACTCGCACAGTCTTGTCGCTTTTCGCCTGCAACATGCTCATCAGCTTAGAGCAAAATCTCGCTCCAAAGTCCTTGAAAGCTAAAGTCGGCCCGTGAAAAAGCTCCAAGCTGTACACATCCTCTTCCACTTTCACCAGCGGTGCATCAAAGATCAGCGTATGATCCACGAGCTCTTTGATCTGGCTTTGGCTCAAGTCTTCAGAAAAAAGTGCGCCGATCACTTCATAGCCGATCTCCTGAAAGCTTTTCTGAGAAAAACTCTCGATCGACTCCTGTGATAAAACCGGAATCCGCTCCGGCATATACAGGCCGTTGTCGGGAGCAAGCCCCTTGATGACAGCCTGGGAAAGGGAAACTTTGTGGTCGGGGTTATTGGTGCTGAAGTACTGCATAACTTATTTTTCTTCAAGAATATAGGCTCCGCGCGTGTTGATCGCAGAATGATAGGAATCGACTCCGAGTCCGATGGAGTCATAGACTTGCTGGGCGGCATTGATGATGGCTTGGGATTTTTCCTCACCTTTTGAAAGCGTAAACATCGTAGGGCCGGAACCTGAGATTCCCATCCCAAGCGCGCCCGCACCTTTCACGGCTTCTTTTGTTTCGTAAAATCCAGGGATCAAAGTCGCGCGATAAGGTTCGGCGATCACATCTCTCAGCGAGCGGCCGATCAGTTCGAAGTCCTCCTGAAACAGGCCTGTAACCAATCCAGCCACATTGCCAGACTGGATGGTTGAATGCTTCAGGGACACATTGTCTCTCAAAACCGAACGGGAATCAGAAGTCTTCAACTCAAAATGCGGATGCAAAAGCGTGCAATGCAAGCCATGCGGCACATGCAATTTGATCACGTCCAGCGGATGATAGTCCCTGATCAGGACAAACCCTCCAAGCAAACTCGGAGCGACATTGTCTGCGTGGCCCGCACCACAGGCCACTTTTTCGGCAGCCATCGCAAAGGGGAGCAGATTTTTCTTTTCGAAAGGTTCACCGAGCAAGCGATTCGCAGCTACCAAAGCAGCAACGGCACTGGCAGCGCTGGACCCCATCCCGGAACCTAGCGGAAGCCCTTTTTTAAGGTAGATTTCCATCCCGACCTGGCTATCCATTTCGTCAAGCATTGCTTGAATGGCAACAGCACAGGTATTTTTCTCTACCTCGTAGGGAAGTCGTCCTTCGTCTCCTTCGATGGAAACCACCACGAGTCCGGGTTCGTCTTTAAGCCGAACCTCCACCTCATCGCCCATCGCGTCGATGGCGAAGCCAAGGATGTCAAATCCACAGGATACGTTGGCGACGGTAGCGGGTGCAAATGCCTTGACGGACTTCATTATTCCCGAGTATAGTTACCGATTCGGATGACGTCCGCAAATACGCCTGCGGCGGTCACGTCTGCTCCAGCACCCGGGCCTCGAATAATCATCGGACGGTCATGGTAGCGGTCGGTCGTCAGCAAGATCATATTGTCAGAGCCTTTTAAGCTAGAGAAAGGATGCGAATCCGGCAGAGACTTCAAGCCCACTTTCGCTTTTCCATCTTCCAACGTCGCCATAAAGCGTAACTTTTCTCCCTTTGCATCTGCTTCTTTTAGCAGCTTGGCAAAGTCTGCATCATGTCCTTGGAGTTTATCAAAAAACTCCGAGACCGTCGCTGCATCCTGGCAATCGGCCGGAACCATGCTCTGAATCGTGATATCGTCAAACTCCAACACTTGCTCCGCTTCGCGGCCGAGGATGAGGATCTTTCTCGCCACGTCCATACCAGATAAGTCGTCTCTTGGGTCGGGTTCGGTGTAGCCTTTTTCCTTCGCAATTTTCACGACTTCGGAGAATGGCGCGCCGTTTTCCAGCTCTGCGAAAATAAAGTTCATTGAGCCGCTCAATACCGCTTCGATTCGAATCACTTTGTCTCCGGAAAGCATCAGATCCTGAAGCGTGTTGATCACCGGAAGACCAGCAGCCACGTTGGTTTCGTAGAGGAATTTTACCCCGCGACGTTTGGCAATCTTTTTCAGCGCACGATACTGTTCCATCGAGCTGGAGTTAGCTTTTTTGTTTGGAGTCACGATCGCGACTTTGGCCTCCAACACTCTGGAATAAGCATCAGCGACTTCCTGACTGGCGGTACAGTCCACAAAGACCGAGTTGGAGAAGTTCATTTCTTCCATCTTTTGGACGAATTTCTCCAGATCTGTGGGCTGATCTGTTTCACTCAATTGGTGTGGATTTTTCAGGTCAAATCCATCCTCATGGAAAGCCATGTATCGGCTGTTGGCCAAGCCGTGAATCTGCACATCGAGCTCGTTGTCTTTGAGCAGTTTATTTTGCTGCGCAGCAATCATCTTCATCAACGCCTGACCGATGAGGCCGGTACCGACGAGAAAGACGTGCAACACTTTGTTTTCTGAAAGAAAAAATGCCTCGTGGAGTGCGTTCAGCGCCTTTTGCAAATCAACTTGGGGGATCACTGCTGAGATATTCAGCTCGGAACTTCCCTGCGCAATAGCCGCAACGTTGACGTTATTTCTACCTAAAGCCCGGAACATACGACCCGAAGCACCTGGGTTCTGCTTCATGTTTTCCCCCACCACAGCTATCGTGGCAAGACCCTGGAGCAAAGAAACCTGATCCATTTCTCCGGATTTGATTTCGTAGTAAAACTCCTTTTCGATCGCCTCTTTGGCTAGGTAAGACTCGTGGGTTTTGATTGCGAGACAAATGCTGTGCTCTGATGAAGCCTGAGAAATCAGGACGATATTGACTTTGGCCTCGGCCAAAGCTTTAAAAACTCGGCTCACAGTCGCGCCTCCCTCCATCAATCCAGCACCTTGCACGGTCACGATGGATATATTGGACATGGAACTGATACCCTTGATCAGGGCACCGTGGCTGACCTCGCCGTTGATGAGCGTTCCCGGATTTTCCGGTTGAAATGTATTTTTGATATAGATCGGGATGCTCTTTTTCATCGCCGGCTGCATCGTAGCCGGGAAGATCACCTTGGCACCAAAGTGCGAAAGCTCCATAGCCTCATTGTAGCTCAGCTGAGGTATGGTGAAAGCGGTGTAAACCAATTTCGGATCTGAGGTCAAGACTCCAGACACGTCGGTCCAGATTTCCAGGTCTTGAGCTTCAAGGGCACCCGCAAAGATGGCGGCAGTATAGTCAGAGCCGGATCTGCCTAGGGTCGTGGTTTCCCCTTTCGAAGTCGAGGCGATGAAACCGGTGATGACTTTCACCCCGTCATTCTTGGAAAAGTAGTCCTTAATTTGGGCATTGGTAATCTCGTAATCCACTCTGGCCTGACCAAAACGGTCGTTGGTGCGGATCAGGTCTCGGGCATCCACAAATTGCGTCTTGATGCCTTTGCCCGCCAAAGACTCCGCCAAGATAAATGCCGACAGTCGCTCGCCGAAGCTAGCGACATAGTCCAGTGTCCGGGCCGAGTTTTCTTTGATCAGGAAAATCCCATGAAACAGGTCTTCGAGCTCTTTGAATCTCACCTTGACATAGGTCATCACCGAAGAATGATTCTGTACTGAGATCAGCTGCCGGACGATATCCAGGTGCTTTTCCTCCAAAGTCTGGAGCAAATCCCGGTAGGCTTGGTCACCTTCACGCGCGAGTCGCGCAATGGTCAGGAGGCTTTCCGTGACTCCGCCAAAAGCCGAAAAAACAACGGCTATTTCGTGCTGCTTGAGTTTGTCTTGAAGGATGTCAAACACCTTGCGGATATTCTCGGGGTTCGCTACGGATGAACCTCCAAACTTGATGATTTTCATATGCTTATAATTTGTTTTTTAAGTCCATACCTGACTTGCCGTCAGGCAGGTGGAATCTCGCATGGCGTCTGTTGTGAGACGTTTTTCGCACTGCTGGATTTCGTATGCTTGTAAATTGCTTATTGACGGCCATAGAGAATCTTGCTTCAACGCTGTTCGTACCTCTGCTGATGGCTTGCGTTACACTCGATTTCATAAAAGACCTAGGAATAAATTCTGGAAACTTAAAACGGGCCTTAGACAGGCCTCAGGGGCGGACACTCATGACAATAACGGGTCACCCCGTAATCATGGTAGTCATGCCGGTTGTCGTGGTATAAAAAACAGCAGCGCACGTGCCTGCCTCAGGTCGTGTTTGATCGAATAAAAATCGGTTTGCTGCAAGTACCATGTGCGGATAGTTGACGTGGCAAGGTTACAGCGAAAAAACGGTTTAGCCAAACAAAACCATGGACTTTGTCGATTTTGGTAGAATTTATTCATTGTTCACGGAAAAAATTTAACCTTTTGACAATGCGTCTCACGCATTGGTGCTTTTTTTATAAAACTGCAAATACTCGGATTTCGAGCTATTTGGTTAACTTCAAAATACTCAAAACACAACGATATGAAACAATTTCAAGGTATTTTGATCGGACTACTGATCCTCTCGATAAGCGGATGCAGCAGCACAGGGAAGCTAAACCCACTGAACGCACTCATGGGGAAAAGCTGGGTACTTTCCTCGCTCTCCGGAGAAGGTCCTGACCTCAGCCAATTTGCGGCAGGACTGCCGACGTTAAGCTTTCTGGAAGGCGGGAGACTTGCAGGATTTGCCGGATGCAACAATTTTTCAGGCGAGTTTGCTCTGGAAGGTGGTCCTGGAGCGATCAGACTAGACCCTGGTGCAATGACTCGCAAAGCCTGCCCTGGCGATGGAGAAAACGAGTTCCTCGCTGCTTTTGAAAAAGCCAAGAATTTCAAAGTAGATAAAGAAAAGCTCAGCCTGCTGGACGGAACGACCGAGCTCATGAGCTTTTCCCCGACAAAAGACTGATTAAAACAGTTCTTCGATCAGGATCGTTTTCCCGCGAAAATTCACTTGATCGTTCTTTTTCTTTCCAATCAAGAGCTCTCCCAAAGGTGAGTTTTTGCTCAACAAAAACACTTTGGTATCCTCGACTTTGACCGCACCGATACTTACGGCAACTAGGAACCAATCGGCTCCGAGCTTGACCAATGCTCCTTCCTGAACACTGGCCGGCATTTCTTTGATCGTGTGTAATCGGTAGAGTTCTTCGAGATCGTTTTTCCCCTGCTTGATCTGCCCCTCGATGGTATTGAGATCTTGGGTCATGGTCTCCCTACCGGTCTCATATTTATCGCCGGCGCTGCTTTTTTCGTCTTCCAGAATGCTCTCGATGATGTTTTTGCGCTCAGTTGAGAGGAGTGCTTCCTTTTCTTTTAATTGGGTGATTGCAGTCTGATAGACTTTAGCTTTTAATTCATTCATAAAATTTACTCTTCACAGGGTTCTTTTCTTCGTGTGTCGATGATGTACACGATCTTCCATCCTTCGGACATCTTCACCAGCTGAAAGGAGTTGACCCCGCAATGGCTGAAATTTCCGTTTACATAGAATCTGTACGGAGTCCAGGCCGTGGCCATGGCTCCGTCGACATTGATTTGGTAGTCCGAAATGCGCTCGTCGAGCTGGGTTTCGGCGGGTGTTGAACCGATTCGTTTTACAAAATCACTGACCGAATTGGTACCAACTGTATTGCCTTCCGGCTTGGCAATGATGGTCTGCATGATTGCGTCTGCCGCAAAAGCCGCCGCAACCTGCTCGGCATTCTTAGCTCTCATGCCATCAAAAAGGCTTTGGATGACCGCCTTGACCTCTTTTTCATCCGTTTGGGAAAAAGCTGAAAAGCAGACCAAAAAGCTCAAAATTCCGCATATTAAGATTCTTTTGTTCATAACTTAAGCACCTCCATAGAGTTTAAAGGTCATATTTCGTAGTGCGGGTGTATTGACTGCGAAGTGCATTGCATCGGCGATCTCGACGGGATTGACCCACTTCGAAAAATCGGCCTCAGGCATGCTTTCGCGGTTGGATTCTGTATCGATGATGCTCGGCACAAAAACATGCGTGCGAATATCCGTTCCTTTTAACTCCTCTGCCAGAATATCCGACAGAGAAATCACCATTTTTTTACTCAAGGCATAAGCAACCGATGCTGTAGCATCCTTCAGCTGCAGGGCCGGTCTGGCTCCCACAAACAAAAACGTGCCTCTCTGTTGTTTTTTCATCAAAGGAAGAAAGCCTTGTGTCATCTGAAAAGCGCTCAAAAAATTCAGTTGAAACATCTTTGTCAACTCAGCCTGGGTGGTTTCCTCCAGATTTCCCATGGCAAATCCCCCAACCAGCATCGCTATGGCATCGAGCTCGCCATATTGCATCTGATATTCTTTGACAAAATCAGACACGCCCTGTTCGCTGGTCACATCGACTTCGTAGCTGTCATCTGCTTCCTCCACTTCTTCCTCATGGCCAGGTCTCAACAGCGCGATCACATGGTAACCTTCACGCTTAAACTTCTCCACCACCGCACTCCCCAAGGCTCCGGCAGCACCGGTCACAATAATATTTCTACTCATCTGTCCGTCTATTCAGTCCTATATTTGCTAAAATTAGCGTTTATTTTTCGATTGAATTATGAATCACGTCAAAAGCAGCATCCAGGACAAGGAGAACATCCGTCGAAGAAACTTCGCTATCAAGCTTATTATATTTTTCGGTCTTGAATTTTTGTACGAAGGGAGTGATTTATTAACTCCATTCTTAGATGATTATCCATTATTAACTCACGTCATTCGTGCGCTCATTTTTTTGACAAGCTCCAACTTGATAATTTCCCTTGGAGGATTCGTGACCCGCAGGATATACCTGCGCAAGCGCGACGATTACAAAGTACAGCCGAACTTCATCCTCGGGGTTGACCGGATTGCGGGAATCCTCAACAGCATCGCCCTGTTGATCAGCTTGATGCTGGCCTTCGGGATCCGACCGCTGGAGTTTCTCACCAGTATCACGATCGTGGCTGCGGCTATCGCTTTACTTACCAAGGACTACATCACCAACATTGTCAACGGGCTGATTATGATGTTTTCTGACCAACTCGAGATCGGCGACAAGATCCAAGTCGGCAGACACACTGGCTTTATCCGGGACATTACCTTGATCAATCTGGTCTTAAAAAATGACTCCGGCGAAATCATCCTGATCCCCAACAACATGGCGCTGACAACCGATGTGGTCAACTTTTCCAAAAACAATACCCATCAGGTGATCTTTGATGTCGAGATGTCCGCCACGAACGAAATTCACCTGGTTCCCTTGGAGGAAAAACTGGTCGCTATATTGCAGAAATCCAAGGACACGGTCTTCCCGGAAGGGGCGCAGCTGAACGTGTTGGAGCGAAAAGCCGAAACAGTGCTGGTTCGGTTTCAGTTCCCGATCAAAACCGGGGAAAAAGCAGCGGAAATCTCCCTTAAAAAAGAAATCAACCAAGCCCTGATCGACTGGACTCATGAGCAACGAAAAGCCTAATTACTTCGACCTTGTCTATCAGGTAGTGCGCGAAATCCCAAAGGGCAGGGTTACCAGCTATGGCACTATCGCAAACTACCTTGGACTAAAAAGCGGCGCACGGATGGTCGGATACGCCATGAATGCCGCACATACGATGTCGGATGTACCTGCTCAGCGTGTTGTCAATCGGCAGGGATTGCTGACGGGAAAAGCGCATTTTGAAACCCCGACCAAGATGCAGGAGCTGCTGGAAGCAGACGGCGTAAAAGTCGAAAATGATCGGGTTTTGGACTTCGAAAAAGTCTTTTGGGATCCGGAAAAGGAGCTGGACCTTTAGTCTTTTTTGCGAAGCAAATACAAGCCAAGGAACATCAGCAGCCCATTTAAAATCAGAGCTTCGAAACCGAATTTATAGCCCCAGAGCAATTGCTCTGAATTGGAAGCTATCACAAAAGTTACGATCGGGGCCGCAATGGCAACGTAAGGTACGATCCGGTCTTTTACTCTCCACGTCGTGAAAAGCCCAAAGGAATAGAGCCCCAACAGCGGCCCATAGGTGTAGCCCGCGATGATGAACACTGAGTTGATGACGCTTTGATCATTGAGCCAATGGAAAGAAAGTATCAGTAGGAACATCAGGGCTGTGAACGCCAAATGCACTTTTTTACGCAAAGCCACTCTTTCTTCCGGGGCATAATTGCGCTCAATCTGGAGAAAATCAAAACAAAAGGAGGTGGTCAAAGCAGTCAACGTCGAATCCGCGCTGGAGTATGCTGCAGCGGTTATTCCCAAGACAAATACAATCCCGGCGAAAGCAGAAAAGTGCTCAGTTGCCAGCAGAGGAAACAGCTGATCGGTCTTATCCGGAAGAGAAATCCCCTTGGTCTCCGCATACAGGTAAAGCATGACACCGAGTGAAAGGAAGAGCAAATTGACGATCACCAAGATAATGGTAAACCAAAACATGTTTTTCTGGGCCTCTCCGATGTTTTTGCAAGTCAGGTTTTTTTGCATCATGTCCTGATCCAACCCGGTCATCACGATGGTAATGAAGGCGCCTGAGATAAATTGCTTAAAAAAGTTAGTTCCCGCCTTCCAATCCCAATTGAAGATCTCCGCCCGACTATCCTCTGCGACAGACGAAATGTAATCGCCGAGGCTTTTCAGCCCAAGCTCACTACCGATAAACAAAATGGTAACCACGACCGCCAACAGCATAAAAGCGGTTTGCAGCGTATCAGTCCAGACGACCGTCTTGATTCCTCCTCGAAAAGTATAGAGCCAAATCAAGGCTACGGTGATCAACACCGACACCCAAAATGGAATGCCCAAGTCATCAAAAAGGATCAATTGTAAGACACTTGCGACTAGGTATAGCCTCAGCGAAGAACCCAGCGCCCGAGATAGAATGAAGAAGAAAGCTCCAGTTTTATAAGACCAAAAGCCGAAGCGATCCTCCAGATAGGAATAGATCGAAATCAGATTCAAGCGATAGTAAAGCGGCAGGAGCACTTTTGCAATCGTAAAGTAGCCAACCGTGTAGCCCAAAACCACCTGGAAATAATAGAAGTTGGTATTGCCTACTTCTCCAGGAACAGAGATAAAAGTCACGCCAGACAGCGAGGCACCGATCATCCCAAAAGCCACCAAGAACCAAGGCGATTGGCGGTCACCGGTAAAGAAGGTATCGGCGGTCACGTGCCGTGAGGTGTACCAGGAAATCAAAAAAAGGAGAAGAAAATAGGCCGAAATGACCAGTAAGACTACTTGGGGATTCATAAACAGGATCGAGTGGGTCGCTAAGTTGTCTAATATTCTTAATTTTGCAAAATGAACCAACTTACTGTAGCCCAGCCATACATTGAGGAATCGGAAATCCTATTGGAAGATTTGCTGGATCAGGAATCGCTTGATCTGGTGGTCTTTAATGACGACTTCAATACCTTTGAGCATGTCACTTCCGTATTGATGAAAGTGTGCAAGCACTCTCACGAGCAGGCAGAACAGTGTACCTTGCTAATCCACTACAAAGGAAAATGTGCTGTAAAAAAGGGCTCGAAGGAAGAACTCAAGCCCATGTGTGAAGCTATCCTAGATGCCGGAATCCAGGCAGCAATCCTCTAAATTCGACCCCATTGAATTTCCCCTCCAAGTTAATTGAGGATGCTGTCACCGAAATCTCCCGACTTCCGGGAATCGGAAAGAAGACGGCGTTACGTCTGGCACTACATCTTTTGAAGCAAAATGAAGCCGTCACCCAGGCCTTGGCTCTTTCATTGACCCACATGCGGGAGCAAATACGTTATTGCAGAAATTGCCACAATATTTCCGATCAGGAGGAATGCAGCATTTGCCAAAGTCATCGACGTGATAAGACCACCATATGCGTGGTGGAGGACATTCGCGATGTACTGGCCATCGAAAATACCAACCAATACCAAGGCCTTTATCATGTACTTGGTGGAGTCATCTCTCCGATTCAAGGCATTGGACCAGAAGAGCTTAACTGCGAAACCCTCCTCAACAGAGTATCTCAAGGCGAAGTATCGGAGATTATTCTGGCACTCTCCGCTACAATGGAGGGAGACACGACCTCATTCTACCTGAGCAAAAAACTAAGAGAAACCGGTGTCAAAGTGAGCACCATCGCCAGGGGCATTCCGGTGGGTGGTGAATTGGAGTTTACTGATGAAGTCACCCTAGGGCGAAGCATCCTTACTCGAATAAATTATTCTCAGGAGTAATTTTTTCTTTTGGATAGAAAAAAGCTAAGTCTATATTTGCAGCCTCTTAAGGGGGATTAGCTCAGTTGGCTAGAGCGCTACACTGGCAGTGTAGAGGTCATCGGTTCGAATCCGTTATCCTCCACTTTAAAAACTTCGCAGAAATGTGGAGTTTTTCTTGTTTTCAGCCAGTTGACCAGAACGTCCCGCTCGCTAGCGGGAAGGTTCCCGAAAAATCGGGACAGGCTATCGGTTCGAATCCGTTATCCTCCACTTTAATAGCTTCGAGGAAATGAGAAGCTTTTTCTAACCCATACCTACCAAATAATCACCGTTCTAAGAATCGAATTCCACCAGATAGCTCCACTTTAACCAGTTTTCGGACTGTGTTTTTTTCAGCATTCACTGATTTTTTAGACAATTCGCGGTGATTTGTCGAATTACAAAACTTTGTTATTTGATTAAAAAATCTAATTCTTACTTTAGGAATCCAAAATGTCTTTTTGACCTTGAAAAAATGCAGGTTGCCGCCTGAGCAAGTGTATCCTGCAATATGCTTTAGATTACAACTTCAATAATCTTCCTTTTTTTAAGAAAAAAGGATTTGTAGAAATGGAGTTCAAGCCTTTGCGTATTCTCCAAGCAGAGCAAAAGCAGTTTTTCAAGTTCATTGACAAATAGACAATTGATTGGTTTTTTCCATGGCGGCAAAGTTGAAACAAAGAGTAGCTCTTTTTCTCTTATTTATCGGACTTACAATCGGTTCATTAACAATCTTCGGCGCGGAGCGAAATTGGGATTCCCTAACTCATTTAGTTCTGTTTTCGAAAAATCTTGCCGCCCCCAGCGCAGACTTTACTTTTTCGCCTGACGGAGATTGCGCGAACGTACCGATCAAATTTACCAATGCGTCGTCTGGAACGGATCTAACCTATGAATGGGATTTTGGAGACGGAACAAAATCCACCTTGAAAGACCCTTCTCACACCTTCAATTCTGCCGTTGGCAGCGGAACAAAAAATTTCACCGTAACTCTAAAAGCAACTGATAAGGAAAACGTCACCGCCACTGCCACCAAAACAGTCTCAGTAAAAGAAATCCCTTCCCTAATTGTAAATAGTGATCAAGAGGTGACGACTTTTGAAAACCTGCAGTTCTATATCGTTTGTGAAAAACAACCAGTCGAATTCACTTTTTACAACGGGAAAAACACTTCAGAAAACAACATCAACTATCAGATCAATTGGGGAGATGGCAGCCCTATATTCGAAGGCGCAGATTGGACTACTCTCAAACACACTTACAAAGTCGGAATATACAATGTCACCTACACCGCTACTTCCGCCAACGGATGTACGGTTAGTAGGAAGTTTGGGGTGTTTGTCGGATCCAACCCGGCCGTGGGTATTTCCAATCCCGGAAATACCAATGTTTGCTTAAATCAGGAGCTTACCTTTCCAATTACCGGAACAGAAAACAACCCGGCCGGGACGACTTACACGGTTACTTTTTCTGACGGCACTCCTCCTGAGGTTTTTACGCATCCGCCTCCGCCATCCGTGTCGCATATTTTTACCGAAGGTTCCTGCGGAAAATATGCAGATTCATTTCAAAATTCTTTTTCTGTCAAAATAGTAGCAAAAAACCCCTGCTCTGCCTCTCAGGCATCTGTAGTGCCGATCTACGTATCGGAAACTCCGAGACCGGAAATCCAATTGTCCTCAAGTACCATCTGTGTGGACGAGACTCTCACGATCGGCAACTCCACTGATTTCAAAACAGAAATAAGTACTACAGGCAGCTGCAACGACACCCGCAGATTCGTATGGGAAATCAGCCCGGCAACCGGCTGGACCTTGACAAGTGGAACACTAGGCTCGCAACCAAACCCTGACGCTCCCAACTCTTGGACGTCCGGATCGGAAAGTATTTCTCCCATATTCACGACACCCGGCACTTACTCAATTAAACTCACTACAGGCAATCGATGTGGGAATGCGGAAATCACAAAAACGGTCGTCGTAGTGCCCCGCCCCGCCCCTTCTTTTACGCTTGAGTCCAATGAGGTCTGCGGACCGGCCACAGTCAAGGCAACCAATACCTCCAATATATTGGGAAAAGGCAGTGATGGAACCTACAATTGGACGGTGAGCTATACAAACGGAACCTGCGGATCGACTTCGGATTGGAAGTTTGACGCTGGATCAGACAAGAATTCGGAAAATCCAAGCTTCATATTTACCAACCCTGGAGTCTACACTGTAAGACTTTCAATCACGGAAGTCTGTGGCACGTTTAGATCTGAAGAAAAAATAACTGTCACTGCCCCACCTTTAGTTTCGATCGCAAGTGTACCTCTGAGTTGTGGCCCCGTAACTTTTACCCCTAAAGCTACCGTAACCGCCTGCGGACCCGACGCGCCTACCTATAAATGGACTTTCGAAGGGGGGATACCTGCCTCATCAACGTCATTTGATCCCGGTCCTGTAGAATTCAGTTCGGCAGGGGAGAAAAAAATCTCCCTTGAAGTCACCTCTGCCTGTGGCACCACGATAGCAGAAAGAATCTTCACCGTCGCTAATCCTCCTAAAATCGACCTTGGGACAGACCAAGAGATCTGCAGAGGACAAGACATCATGCTGAGCAGCTTGGTAACAGAGGGCAGCGGAACCTATACTTATCAATGGACGAGCAATCCAATCAGTACCATCTCGCCTCCGACAGCAGCAAATATCACAGTCAAGCCTGACAAGACTACCGTCTACACGCTGACTGCGACGGACCAAACTACCCAATGCAAAAGCTCCCAACAAATTTTAGTAACGGTGATTCCTGCGCCCGTGGTCCAGTTTAGCATCCCTGATCAAGAAATATGTTCGGGTGAAACAATTCAGGCCGTAGCCCTCACCTCGTCTCCCATTGGAGAGACGATCACCTGGGATTCAAATGCAGGAGAAGCAACGGGAGTAATAGCGTCTGGAACAAATGAAATCCCTGCGCATGCCATTCGAAACACCACAGGCAAGCAAATTAAAGTAGTCTTTACGGCCCTGATCCCCAATCCAAGCCAAGGCAACTGTTCGGTAGCTCCTGCCTACTATACCGTGACCGTAAATCCTGAGCCAGTCTATGCAGATAGTAAATTAACCATATGTAGCAATGAAGAGATTGACTTTACCCCAGCTGGATTGATAGCCGGCTCCAGTTTCACATGGACAGTCAGTGTACCCGCAGGCATAAGCGGAGCTACCAACTCAAGTCAAGCCGAAAGCTCCATAAAGCAGCAATTGCAAAACAACACCAATGGCCCGCTCACGGCCATCTACAGCGTAGCACCGTCGATCGGAGTTTGCGCAGGCGGGGATTTCACTTTGGAAGTGACTGTGCAGCCCTCACCTTCCATTACTTTTTCCGAAGGAGATCAAAACCTCTGTACAGGTGCTTCCTCGAAAGAAGTCCGATTCACTTCAGATGTACCTGGAGCGACCTTCACGTGGACGGCTGATCCGAAAGGCGTGCAGGGCGTAGTGACATCAGGAACAAACGCCCTAATTCCAGCCCAAAGCCTCATCAACCCTACTCGCGCACCGATCACAGTAGAGTACAAGATAAATGTGGAAACCACGCTAGGCGGGTCTTGTGCGGGGGTTCCGAAAACTTATCGGATCACCGTCAACCCATCGATTGCAGTGGCTGAGGAAGTTTCAGATTTTGCAGGATATCAAATCAGTTGCTTTGGAGCCGCAGACGGAGCAATCAAGCTCAATCCTACCGGAGGAAATGGAGTCTTCACTATTACATGGACAGGTCCAAATGGATTTTCCTCAAACGCTGGCAGTATTGAAAACCTAGGGCCGGGTAACTACCAAGTATTGATCGCAGATGAATATGGCTGTTCTCTCAACAAATCCTTTACGATCAACGAGCCAAAAAATCTGAGCGCTTCGTTGGTATCAACTACGAAAGTCCTTTGTGCCGGAGATGAGACCGGGGCTATCCGTCTGGCTGTTGCCGGTGGAGTAGATACCTCTCCGTACCAGTTTGAATGGAAAAGAAACGGAGGGTCATTTCCCGCTACGACCCAAGATCTAGACGCCATTCCGGCGGGAACTTACGAGGTGATTGTCAGCGACGCGAATGGATGTACCTCTGTCATCTCGGGAATTGAGATTATCGAGCCAGCAGCGGCCATTGCCATCAACTTTACCAAAACGGATATCAGCTGCTACGGTGCCAATGACGGCTCCCTTGATCTGGATGTCAGTGGCGGACTGCCTCCTTACTCAATCAATTGGTCCTTTGGATCGACCCAAAGTGGATTTGACAACCTAGGCCCAGGAGATTACACCCTGACTGTATCCGATCAGAGCGGCTGTATTCGAACACAGACGATCACTATTGAAGATGCTCCGTTGTTCGCAATAGATCCTGAGGTCAAAAACGTGTCTTGTTTCGGAGCTAAGGACGGCTCTATAAAACTTAACTTCGTCGGTGGATTTGGAGCCACCACGATTAGGTGGGATCATGGTGCTCAGCTCGAAAACCTGTTTAATCTAACTCCGGGGCTGTACGGAGTCACGGTCAAAGATCAAACGGGCTGTGAAATAAGAAGTGAATACAACATCATCGAGCCGGCACTTTTAGCCATGGAGCCGCAGGTCATAGATGCATTGGATTGCGCCAATCCACTGAGTGGCGAAATAACTCTAGGCATTTCTGGAGGCACACCACCCTTTTCGATTGTTTGGAGTAACGGGCAAACCAATCAAAATCTAACTGGAATTCCAGCAGGCCAGTATTCAGTTGCCGTTACCGATGGGGCAGGCTGTAGCATCAATAAATCTTTCGAAGTCAAAAGACCGGCGGCCCTCACCATCTCTGCCTTCCAAAGCACCAATGCCCAATGTGAGCCTAGAGTGATCGAAGAAAAAATCCAAATTGCTATCGCAGGAGGGGTGGCCCCTTACACGATTTCGTGGTCGGGCGGAACTATCTCTGCAGACAAAAAAACGATGACCACAACTGAAGCTGGCTACTACCAAGTAACAGTGATAGACGGAAAAGGATGCTCCAGCACTCAATCTTTTGAAATCCAGAACAATGAAACGATTGCTAGATCGGAGATCCAATCTGCCGCTTTTGACCAGTATAGTGCCTACTTAGTCAATTTTGAGATCGAATTCTGGAACAGATCTTTTGGTAAGATCCTGGCTTATCACTGGGATTTTGGCGACGGATCCGAAAGTTTTGAAGAACATCCGAAGCATACCTATGAAGGAGCCGGAGATTATCAAATCACTCTGACGGTTACTGATGTATTCGGCTGCTCCTTGGTGGTCAAAAAGGAGGTAAGTGTAATCGACTATTACCTGATCGTCCCTAACGTCTTTACACCTAACGGCGATGGAATCAATGATTATTTCTTTCCACGATTTGTGGGAATTGAAGGATTGGAATTTTGGGTACTGAACAAATGGGGAGAAACCATCTTTCATACAAATGATATGAATTCCGTCGGCTGGGATGGAAAGCTGAACAATGAACTTTCCACACCGGGAAATTATGTGTACAAGCTTCAGTTTAAAACTCTAGACGGAAGAATTCAGACCAAGACAGACCTCTTTTTGCTACTGAAATGAGAAAACTATTGTTATATATTCTCCTGACGATAGGAATAGCATCGGGCAGTTACGGACAGGATTTTCACTATTCACAATTCTATGCTGCTCCTTTATACTTAAACCCAGCGCTGACGGGCAGCACTGAGCTATCCCGTGTTGGGGTCAACTACCGTAAACAATGGCCTGGGTTGGATCAGGATTTCAATGCCTATTCCGCCTATTTTGATCATTACAGCTTTGACCTGCGGAGTGGCATCGGCGTAGCCGTGAATAGTTTCCAAGAAACGAATTTCAATATCAACACCTCGGATATTTCCTTCTTTTATTCGTATAACCTACAGATCGCCGAGTCGTTGAATTTCCGAATGGGTACTCAGGCGTCAATCGTCCGGAGAAGTGCTGCTTTGGACAATCTGGTATTTGGTGACCAAGTAGATCTTTTTAACAGAACTATCAATCCAAGTACTATGGACAACGTTCCCGACTTTGATCCTTACTCCTATTTGGATGTTTCTTTTGGTGGACTGCTGACGGGAGAGAGTTTTTGGCTAGGATCTGCATTTCACCATGTCAATGAACCCAATCTGAGTTTCTACCCCAATGATGAAACAGGACACTTGCCAATCAAGTGGAGCGTACATGGAGGATGGAATTTCCCCTTGGGATCCAGTCAATACTTCGGTTCCAGGTACGACAACATGGCCTCCATTATGGCCAACTATAAAAAACAGGGGGCATTTCAGCAGCTTGACGTCGGCACACAGTTGCTTTACCGATCTGTCATCTCCGGCATCAGCTACCGAGGAATTCCCGGACTGAGAGATATGCCCAACCAAGATTCCATCATTTTCATGCTCGGACTCAAGCTGGAAAACGGGATGGTGATTGGCTATAGCTACGATTTCATGGTCTCACCCATCGGCTCTCAGACCAAAGGCGCCCATGAACTCTCCATCAGGTATCAATTCCTGATCGGCGACCCCCGCTCAAGAAATCAACGAAGCCGAATACTGAAGTGCTTTGATTTTATGATGTAGATCGAAAAGTGAATTTTGAAATGAACGCATTCGCCTAGGAATAAAAAAGCCTGGCCCTTCTCTCCCAAATAATTCTCGCCCATTGAACTTTCCCAATCTAATAAATCACCATTTCTGATGAAGTCGCTCAGAAAGGGGTGAAATACTTTTGATTGAAGCCAAAATTCATTTCCCAATCAAAACGCCAAAATACATGCTCCCCCTCGCAGCTTTGCCCGTCCTGCCCGCTTTCTGTGGAAATTCTGACTGTAAAAACTGCTCACTCGACGGAGACTACATTGGCGAGCTCTATGGAGTTGAACTCAAAGTAGCCCAAGATATCGATGGGAAAAAGTGTAAAAAGCTTTAAGGGTTTCAGCTGGATATTTTATAGTAAGACGCGTAATTCGTTTTTTAAGATTTGATGCAAAGCTAAATTGAGGTCATGGCAATGGAATGTCTAGGGCACGAGACATCGCCTGTGCAGTTGAGCCAACTTGGCAACAGCGCCACTGATAATTCAAAGAGCAGTATTTCAAAAACCATTTAAATCCAACCCAATTCTTTGGCCGTCATTTCATTATCCACATTGCCTGTATGCAAAGTACCTTTCGGTTCGAAGAGCAGGTTTAATACAGTTTCTCCATTTGTATGCGGTCTGTGTTCGACCCCTTTGGGGATAATTAGAATTTCACCTTCCTTCACTTTTACGGTACGGCCATCCCGAAAATCCATCAAGAGGGTGCCTTTAAATACCATAAAAAGTTCGTCCTCGTTTTCATGACTATGCCAAATAAAGTCGCCTTTAAGTTTACAAAGCTTCACATATTGACCGTTGAGTATCGGGCTGAAAAACTTGAAAAAACGTCTGGAACTTGTCTATCAAAATCGGCATGAGCTTGAAATATCCCCGGATCTTGCAGGATTCTACAAGGTCCGACTAAGGCTTAGACTATGAGTATCAAATGCATCATTGTGGATGACGAATCTGTCGCCCATGACATCATCCGAAAATATTGCTCGCTGCACCCCAATCTGCAGGTGATGCGGGATTGCTACGATGCCATCGAAGCCATTGAATACCTCCATGGCAATCCGGTGGACCTAATCTTCCTTGACCTCAATATGCCCAAGCTTCGGGGCTTTGAGTTTCTCAAAACGCTCCCGCATCCGCCTAAGGTAATCGTGACGACCGCCTACCAAGAATATGCATTGGAAGGCTATGAACTCAATATTGTAGATTACTTATTAAAGCCTTTTTCATTCGAGCGTTTTTTGAAGGCCATCAACAAGGTCACGCTGGATGTGCCCAAATCAGCGGCAAACCCTCCCAATGACACTTTATTAAGAAAGCCAGGCCGAACCTTTTTGCGGGCCAACAACAAGGATATTCAAGTTGCTTTTGAGGACATTTTGTTTGTAGAGGCCTCTGGAAACTATACCAAAATCATACTCAAAGAAGAAGTAATCACCCTTCGGGGAACGCTTTCATCAATCATGGAGCATATTCCAAACGAGGATTTTATTCAAGTCCACCGATCGTTTATTGTAGCTAAGCGACATATAAAGAGCATTGAGGGAAACGAGGTTTTTATTGGTAGCTATTCAGTGCCTATTGGAAAATCGCACAAGAGCCAGGTAAATCAGCTTTTGAAATAACTGGAACTGGATCACGGAGCGCTCAAGGAAGCGGTCTAGCGCTTTTCTTGCAATTCAAACGCATCGATTATTGAGGATTAATAGGCTAAAAGGGATTTTTTCCGCTAATATTTCAGGGGGAAATTAACCTATTGAGCTCGCCCACAAGTCCAGATTGGCGGTAAAATCGTCTTAAAGATGGAGTAAGGCCTGCATTGAAAGCTGGAACTGAGCTTTGGCAGCAAGGTCTCGACGAGCCAAGACCCAAGCAGATTATGGAAAAATTGTAGGAAAAATCCTTTCCAGTCGCATCGCGGCCACATCCTTTGGTCTTCAGCTAAAGCTGAGATCCTGGCCCGTTCGGCTTTTCAAAGTGTCACCCGAAAAGCCTTCCTCCCGAGGGGGGCTATCCTACTTCGTCAGCGTACTCGGAGGGAACCCAAACTGCTTCTTGAAGCACCTGCTGAAATAGAGCGGATCGCTGAAACCAACCCTATCGGTGACTTCTGACACGGTGTAGGACTTTGTCTTCAGGAGCTGGGCGGCTTTTTTCAACCGGATCGTACGCACAAACTCATTGGGTGCCAAGCCGGTCAATTCCTTGATCTTCCTGTAAAAGGTAGAGGAACTCATCGCCACTTCCTGGCATAGAAATCCCGTGTTCAAATCCGGGTCGTCCAGCTTGGTCTCGATCAGGTCGGTGATCTTTCCCAAAAATTCGGCATCAAAGGGGGAATGTGCCAAGCCCGCCGGCTCACTCTCCATATCGCTGGAGAATTTCGCTTTCAGCTCGCGCCGAGAGCGCAGGATATTTTCGATCCTGCTACGCAGCAAGACTGGATCAAATGGCTTCACCAAATAGCCATCCGCGCCGGAGGTATAGCCGCGGATCTGGCTCTCGTTGTCGGACAAGGCCGTCAGCAGCACTATGGGAATATGGCTGATCTCCTCGGTTTCCTTCAATCGATCGCAAAACTCCATCCCATCCATCACGGGCATCATCACATCGGCCACGCACAGCGCGGGAGATTCCCTGAGACAGATCTCCAGGCCTTCTTTGCCGTTTTCGGCAAGCAGCACCCGATAATAGGCCGACAGATAATCTTTGAGGTAAGTCCTGAGTTCCGAATTGTCCTCCACCACCAGGATCAGCTCACGCTGCTTGCTCGGAGTCTCTACCTTAGATTCTGGCATTCCCAGCGGCTTCACCTCCTCAGTTGGCTCTTTTTCTACTTCGAAAATCTCACCCGGAAGATAGGCTTCCCGCTGAATAGGCAGCTCCAGCGTAAATACACTTCCCTTGCCTTCCTCACTCTTTACGCTTATCTCTCCCTTATGCAACTTCACCAGATCACGCACCAGCGAAAGTCCGATGCCGGAGCCGGTGTTTTGGATCCGATTGTTGGGAGCTTGGTAGAACCGGGAGAAGATCTTTTCCATGCTCTCGGCGGGGATTCCGACCCCGTCGTCACTCACCTCCACCAGCAGCCAAAGCCCATCCGCCTTTTGTCGGGTGTCGAGGAAAAGATCCACCACGCCATTGTCAAAAGTGAACTTCAGCGCGTTGGACAGGAGGTTGTACAGCACCTTGTCGTACTTGTCCCGATCGATATACCCATGGATGGCTTCGCTTTCGCAGGCCATCCTAAAGCGGATATTCTTGTCCCTGGCCAAGTCATGAAAGGAACTGAAGGTAAGTCGGGTATGCCTCAGGATGTCCGTATTGGACACTTTGAGGCTGAGACTTCCTGATTGGGCTTTTCTGAAATCCAAAAACTGATTGACCAACTTGATGAGTCGGCTGGTATTCTGGTCGATGAGTTGATACCTGCTCAGTTGAAAATCCTCTTCCTTGCTGCCTTTTTCCTCCAGCAGCTGTCGGATCGGCCCTAGGATCAGCGTGAGGGGCGTACGGAGTTCATGCGCGATATTGGTGAAAAACTGGAGCTTCTCTTGATTGAGGTTTTCGTCCCGCTCTCGCTGGACTTTTTCGATCAGCAATTCCTGTTTTAGCTGCCGTCTCGCCCGCACCAGCCTTCTGACCAGGATAAACACTACGACCAACAGCATCGCCAGCAGGATAAATGCCTGATAGGTCAACCAAAATGGAGGCCGGATATGGATGGCATAGGACACCTCTTCACTCCAGACCCCGTGGCTGTTCATCGCCTTGATCTTGAATACATAATCCCCAAAAAAGAGGTTGGTGTATTGGACGGAGCGCTGCGGTACGTCGACCGTGTTCCAGGTTTCATCGAAGCCCTCCAGCATGTAGCTAAACTTGTTGAGGCGCTCATTGATGTAAGCAGGGCTGGAAAAAGTCAAGGAAAAGTTCCGGTTGATATAATCGAGTTCCAGTGTCTTGGATTCATTGATGTCCCGATCCAGAATAAGTTGACCATTCAGCTTCTCTCCCACCTGCACCTCTTGGTTTTGGATGCGGACAGAAGTGATAAAAGGCTTGGGTGACAGCTCATTATTGACGAGTTGTTTGGGAGAAAAGAAGATAACCCCCTTGCTTCCTCCCAGGTACATGCTGGAATCATCAGCCAGAAAAAATCCCCGATGGCTAAACATGTCCAGGCGGTTTCCACTCTCTACATAATAGGTTTTCAGAACCTCCTCCTGCACCTGATAGTTGGCTACCCGGTTGTTGTTCATGTTGAGCCACAGCTCGCCGGAGGCATTTGTCTGAATATCGGTGATCCATCGACCTTGTAATTCGGCGGCGCCGAGCACCGGAGCAAAGTCATCTAGCTGCCGGTCATACCTATCCAGCCCCAGCCTGGTAGCCGCCCAGACATTCCCTTGATAATCGACCTGTATATCGCTGATATCAGTGTGAGAAAGCCCCTGGCCAGACTGGCCCTTGGCGGTGTAGAGTTTGGAGATCCCGCTATTCGGATCATACTGCACTGCTCCCAGTGTGGTGGCATACCAGATGATGCCCTTGCTGTCCACCCGAAGGCTATTGACTACCTGAGATGGCAAGACGGGGGAAAAATCCTCTCTCATGCCCCAATTGGAGCGATGGACCAGTCGGGAGCCGCTGCCGTGGGAGCCAATGAGCAGGCTGTCCTTGCCATAGGCCGCAAAGTTGGTAATCGGAGAAGTACTAAACCCCAGGTCAATAAGCTTGGAAACCTTTGTCCGGTAGTTGTATTGCAGGATTCGCCCATCCCACAGTCCGCAGTAAAACTCCACCCCATCCACCGAAAATATACTGGCGATATCCTCTCGCGGATCAAAGAGATGGACAAACCTCCCATTGTTTTTGACGAAGATGCCGTTGTGTCGCGTGGCCACCACGGTGCTCCCGTCATAGGCTTTGGCAAAACCACGGATGAGCGGCTTTTGATATCCGATGAAATTGGAGATATCCCGGAAGTATCTAAACTGGTTGGCGTAGGGATCAAACTTGTCCAGGCCATTTTCGGTCCCCACCCAAAGGGCTCCCGACTGGTCAAAAAACAGAGAAGTAACGAAGTCATCGGACAGCGAACCGTCGTTGGAAAGCTCGGCAAAGTACCACTCGAAGTTCTTCCCCGCCACGTCCTCCAACCGATCCATCACCAGCAAACCGCCCAGCGTTCCGAGCCAGTATTTCCCTCCCGGAGCTCGTGCTATCGAATTGAAGTAGGGCCCGAGCTTCTCCCGTACTGCCCGATCTTGGATATACAGGTTTTCAAACTGGTCTTTGTCAGAATCGAGCTTAAAAAGTCCGCTTCGGGTTCCGACAAAGATGTCGGCTTTATGGTCTTCGTAGATGAAGTTGAGGTAGGGATTGGTGTTTTGCGAAAAAGGTACTTGAAGCGTATAGGTCTTGGTCTGCTTGATCTCCCCCGAAGCGTCAAGTTGCAACTTGGCAACTCCGGCACTTTGGTAGCTTCCTACCCACACATTGCCTTGGGAGTCCTCGATGATCTCCCGTATATAGTTGAATCCCGGAAGTGGGACTTTTCGGAAGGTGTTCGTCTTGGGAGTAAAGATAAAAAGCCCCTGATCCCGGGTGCCAACCCAGACCTGATTGAATCTATCCACATGCAACGCACGGATCTCCTCATCCTGCAGGCTGTCAGGCTCACCCGGGCTGGCATGAAAAGTCTGGAAAACATGGATATCCAAGTGGTAAAGCGAAATCCCATTTCTCGTCCCAATCCAAAGGTGTCGTGAAGCTTCATCGAGCTCTAGTGCTGTGATGTCATCGTTGGGTATCGTGTTGGGCTGGCCTTGGGTGCTGACAAAAGGCTCAAATTCGTAGCCGTCAAATCTGCTGAGTCCCCCGAAGGTTCCGATCCAGAGGAAGCCTTGCTTATCCTGAGCAAAGTGCCGTATAGAGTTGTGCACCAAACCATTGTCCTCGCTATAATGCTCAAACTTGATCTGCTGGGCGTACAATCCCGGCATCGAGCCCAAAAGGACAACTACTAAAATCAGAAATCGGATAATCATTCCAGGAAATCTTGGGCAATCTTCACTCAATTTGGCAGCAAAATAGCTAGCCAGGGCAGTTCACTTTTTCGCGAAAGCCAGTCTCAAGTATACCCCATTTTTGCCCAAGACGCAATCACTATTACATGCCTTGCCCGAGGGCAGTTTGAAAGCCTCTAGATCTAGATTGACAAAAAAATAACCGTGCACGCAAATCCCAATTTCGGACTGCATGCACGGCTTAGGTCAAGCCTCAAGCTGCTATTTATCGGCAGTTGGAGCCATTTCCAGCACCAATTCCCCACCCTTGGAGAATGCGTCCTGCCGGACTTTATAGCCTGTCACAGGAGTACCGTTAAGCACGGCACTTTTTACATAAAACCTGTCAGGCCCATTGTTGTTTGTCTTGATCACAAAGGTCTCACCGCTGTGGTACTCCGGTTGAAGCTGTATGGTGATCTTGTCAAAGATCGGGCTTCCGATCTCGTAGGCAGGATTTTCTTCCGTACCGCCGTTCATCTGGAAGATGCCCATCTTCATCAATACCGCCAAACTTCCCATCAAGCCTTGGTCCTCATCGCCAAAATAGCCGGTAGCCGGAGAGAGTCCGGAGAACACCGCATTGACGACTTTTCTGCTCCAATATTGGGTCAAATCCGGTCTGTTCAAATGGTTGAACACAAAGGCTGTCTGGATCGAAGGTTGGTTGCCATAGTTGATCGGCACTCTTCGATATTCAGGATGAAGTTCCTGTGCGTGGGAATTGCCAGAAGCAAAGTTTTGCTTTTCCGCAGTTTGGAATTGGACGTTTAGCTTTTCGACCGCCTTTTCGTCTCCCCCCATCAGCTGAGCCAAGCCCGGAAGATCATGGGGTACAAACCAGGTGGACTGAGCGCCATTGGACTCGATGAAGCCATGCTCATACTCGTAGGGATCAAAGTCCTCAAACCATACCCCATCCACATTCTTCGGACGCATCCAACCAGTGGTCTTATCAAAGACATTCTTGTAGTTGGCCGAACGAGCCATAAAGTACTCGTAGTCCTCCTTGTGTCCGAGTTTGGCAGCAAGCTGAGCCAAGGTCCAATCCTGATAGGAATATTCCATGGTCAGGCTGGAGCCATTTTGGTGACCACCAAACCTGCCTTCAGGGATGGGATACGGGACGTAGCCTTTGTCAAGGTAGTAACGCAAGCCTCCACCCATCTTGGTGTTGTGCTCATAGCCTGCCTTTTCCATGATTCCACCCGGCATGTGGTTTTTCTTCAAGGCTTGGTAGATAGCTTCCAAGTCTTCGGTCACGATGCCTTTTTGGATTGCAGTCACTAGAAATGGCGTCGAAGACGCACCGGTCATCACGTAGGTATAGTTGCCTCCAGACGGTCCTCTAGGTACCAGTCCCCCATCCTTGTAATATTGCATCATCGAGTGCACAAACTCCTCCATGATGTCTGGATAGACCAATCCCCAGAGGGTATTGAGCGTCCATTGCGCTCCCCAGAAGGAGTCCGAGTTGTACTGGTTAAATTTGGGGCGACCCTCCTCATCCAGCGGCAACTGTCCAATCCTAAACTGAGCGCCTGTATAATCCGGATAAGCTCCGCCAAAGTCACTGATCACTCTGCGGCCTTGCAGGGCATGCCACAGGTCGGTATAGAACCTGCGTTGCTCTTTCTCAGTGCCACCTTCGATCTTGATCCTGCCTAGCATCTGGTTCCATTCGGTCTTGGAATCAGCTACCACCTTTTCAAAGTCCCAATGAGTCAGCTCCGCCTCCAGGTTTGCCTTGGCATTGGCCAGGGAGGTATAGGAAATAGCTGCCTTCATGAGGGTCTCCTTACCTTCACTGTCAGTATGGACCAGGAAGTTTCCGGTAGTCTCATCCTTTTCCACTTGGAGAATATCCTGGTTGAGCTGCACGTAGAAGAACAGTCTCACTGCCTTGGGTCTCCGGGTAGTCTTTTGGATCGTCAGTTCGCCGGACAGCGTGCGCGGATCTACTTGGGTGAGGATCCCCTCCAAGTTGTCATTGGGCCCCAGCGTTCCATTGAGATTGAAGAGAATCCCCGACTTGCGATCGCTCGGAAAATCGTATTGATGGAAGCCGACCCGCTTGGTGCTGGTGAGGGCTACATTAATATCATATCGATCCAGTTCCAGGGAATGGAAGCCGGGAGTGATCTTTTCCGTCTCGTGGCTAAACTTGGAGGCAAAGTCTCCAAAGAGCTCCTGCGTGTTGCCGTCCTCAAAGGTGACAGGCATCACCGATAGCCCGGAAAGTTGCCAGGCATGGATGTGGCTGAATCCTTTGACGGTGTCGACTTTGTGTCTATAGCCACTTCCCCAAGCTCCCTCGACCTGCGTGTCGGGACTGAGGTTGACCATACCAAAGGGACGGGAGGCAGAGGAAAAGAAAAACCATCTGGAATTCTCCGTGTCAAGCGTGGGATACACCATGTCGGAAAAAGATTTTTGGTCTTTCGGCTTATCTTCAGACTTGATTACTTTGACGCATGAGCCTAATGTCCCGAGAATCAGACAAAACAAGATTTGTATAGATAGATTTTTATAATGCATTATTTTCTTTTTAAACCGGGCCTTTTAAAAGTTTTTATTTCGTTTAAGCCAATAAAACTCCAATTTTCCTTCTAAAACTAATTTAATTTTTGGGTTTTGAGGTTTTGTCCAAGTAGCAACTTTGTCTTTTGACCAATATACTTGTAGAATTTGATCATCTGCCTGCTCGACAAGCAGTTTAAAAGGCAGGCAAAAACCTTTGCCTGCCTTTTTTTTAATCTATACTAAAACATGCTGGATGGACTATGTGTCAAACGATGCAATTAGTACCCCTCGTTTTGAGAAATAGAAGGAATTGACCGATCGATCTCTTTCTGAGGAATTGGACGCAGGTAATGTTTCTGTTCCATCTGACCGACTGCGGCCGTCCAAGGGTTCATCTTGCTGGTTCTTTCAATCAGCTTTCCTGTTCGTTTCAGATCAAACCAACGGCTATACTCGCCCATCAATTCCCTTGCACGCTCGTCCAAGATCATGTCGATATCCAGGTTGCCTTTTGCTCTATATGACACCGTACTCAAAGAAGTCAGGTTGGCCGGCTCGGCGGCACGCAGTGGTTCACTGCCTGCTTTCGTACCCAAAGCTCTGTCAACAATCTTGTTATAGTACACTTCTGCTCCTCCGAGGCTACCGTTAGATGCACCTTTCAGGATAGCTTCAGCAACGATCAAGTAAGCTTCAGCTGAACGGAACAGCGCATGGTTGAATGTACCTTGAGCTTCGTCATAAGGGATGCCCGGCTGCCAGAACTTCCACATCAGCGGAGTCATGTCCTTGATATGGTATGGAGTTAGGTCGTTGACTCCAATCTCATCGATGTTCAATACCGAGTAGCGCTTGCTTCCGCCCACGTCCATGCCTTTTTCAACATTGCTGGCAGGCTTGTTCCATGGTGGGAAATACATTACCGTGTCTCCCTTGGCGATATTGATCTTGGTTGACGGATTTTTGAGGTTTGGCACAAAGTCACTTACACTTTTCATCGCATACATCGCTTCAATGAAGTTGTGGTGGTAACGAGTATCCAACTCAGGATCAAACAGTCTATAAGTCGCCGGAGTGACGATGTAGGTATTTCTGCCTCCATTTCTGTTATACTCCGGAGTTCTGCCTAAGGAACCAGGGATACTTTCCGCATCACCACCGAAGATCGAGTGGTAGTCATTCCCTACCTGATACTGACTAGGCTCATCGTCGTCACTGCCGTTGGTGAGAATATTGTCACTAAACTGGACTGAAAAGACGATTTCCGCGCTCTTATCATTCTGACTTGGAAATGTTTCCAAAAGTGGGTTTTCGGCACGAAGCGGAAACAACTTGTGATACTGTGACTCCAGCGGATAATTTGCAATGACCATGTCGGCATACTTCACAGCCTTGTTGAAATCCTCCGGGGTTCCTCCCAGAGAATTATTGAAGTTCCAACCTCTGGTGAGGTGAACTCTTGCCAATAAGAACTGTGCAGCGCCTTTGGTAGCTCTGCCGTACTCCGTTGCTCCTTTGGCAGGAAGTACCGCCTCGGCTTCTACCAGATCGTTGATTATCTGATCATAGACCTGCGATGCAGGAATCTTGTCCACTTCTCTGCTGGCAGTAGTGGTTTCCGTCAAAGGCATTGGGATATCACCCCATTGCTGGACGGCATAGAAATAAGCATATGCTCTCAGGAACTTAGCCTCGGCTACTCTGATAGCCAGCACACCAGGATCCATCCCTTTCACATCCTCTTGTCTCGAGATTGCCGTATTGGTTCTGGAGATTTGCTTGTAAAGCAGGTCCCACAGTGCAGTACTCTGGCCCAAACTTGGGTTAAAACGGACATCGTACACATTCAGGACATTCCCTTGATTCCCAGTAGCCGATTCATCCCAGGCAGTACTTGTGAACAGGTCGGTACCCATAAATACCAAGTCACGCTCCTTGTGGATTTCTCTCAGCTTGGTATAGTTGGACCGGACTAGATCCTCGAATCCCTGTGCCGTAGTATAATAATTGTCGGTAGTCTGGTAGGACAGTGGATTTTCATCCAAAAAGTCCTCGCAACTGGTCCCCGTGAAAGCAATTAGGGCCAGCGCTATTGTATATTTTATATTAAATCGTTTCATGTTTTTAAATTTTACTATCCGAAATAAGCCGATTAGAAAGAGACGTTTACCCCAAACAAGTACGTGGCAGTAGGCACGCCATCATTGTAGGTGCTGGAATTAAACTCCGGATCCATTCCATCAAAATCATAAAAGACGAACGGATTGCTCACCTGAGCATACATTCTGAATTTGCTGAAACCCATCTTGTCCAAGGCTGTTCTCGGCATGGTGAAACCGAAAGTGATGTCAGAGACTCTCACGAAACTTGCGTCCTGATATTGGATGGCCGTTCTGTATGGATTGGGGACACCCGGTCCATAGTAGTCATTGGTAGGATTGTTTACCGTCCAGTAGTTTAGGTTCAGCGCATTGTATCGCCCTGTACCCACTTCTCCCATCGTGCCGCTCAGCATGCTGTTTCTATACAATGCACCCTGGCTGGTGTAGATCATGAATGACAAATCGAAATTGCCGTAAGCAAATTTATTGGTCATACCCATGGTCCAATCAGGCTGCTGAGAACCAAGGACTCTACGGTCATCGATCCCGTTGTTGGTAGAGATGAGGCCGTCACCATTTTGATCTACGACCTTCACTGAACCGGGTACTTGCTTGTATCCAGAAGCGATGTCTTTCTCATCCAGTTGCCAGATTCCTGCAAACTCATAGTCATAAAGCGCCTGGAGCGGGTGACCTACGAAAAGGCCCGTGGCGATATCCGCCTGAATGCCGGCGCTACCGATAGAAACTACCTCATTGACGTTTTTGGCAAAGTTGATATTGGTAAACCATTTGAATCTGGATTTATCCACGTTGACCGTGTTCAAGGTCAGCTCAACACCCTTATTGGATACTTCACCGATGTTGGTGGTGACACTGCTGAATCCTGAGGAAGTAGGAATTTGCTCGTTGTAGATCAAATCCACGGTGTTTCTGAAATAGACTTCAAAGGCACCCCCGATTCTGTTGTTGAGGAATCCCATATTCAAACCGAAGTTCAATTCCTTGCTTTTCTCCCAGGTCAGTTCTTTGTCTGCCAGGTTTTCCGGAGCAAAACCAAATCCCGGAGCCCCGTCAAAATCATACACCGTCTTGGCCAGTCTCGCCTGAGTACTATATGGCGCTACGGCACTGTTTCCTACGAAACCATAACTCACGCGGAGTTTCAGATCAGAGATCGCACTGATGTTTTTGATGAATTCCTCATCACCCAATCTCCACGCTAAAGCTGCGGATGGGAAAAACTCCCACTTGTTTCCTTCGCTCAACTGAGATGCACCATCCCATCGGCCAGTAACAGTAAGTAGGTACTTGTCTTGGAAACCATACATCACCCTTCCCATGTAGGAAAGCAAAGATCTCTCCGTCAGTCTGGTGTCCAACTGTACCGGACGTCCTGTACCGAAGGCATACCACAGCGAATTGTATGGAATCTCATCCACAGAGCTATCGAGTTCTTCAAATCGCTCCTGGAATGTACTTTGAACACCTGTCACGGTGAAGTCATGAGCTCCGAACTTTTTCTTATAAGTAATGATATTATCCAGGGTGAAATTGGACAAATCGTCTGTTTGAAGGAAAGCTCTCGGTAAACGGGTTGTCGCCCGATCCTTGGTCATGGTACCTCTAAACTGACCCCATCTTGAATTGTCGATACCGGCAGAGAAAGATGATTTGATAGACAAGCCTTCGAAAGGAATCAATTCCAGATAGGCATTCCCAAAGAAAGTATTCGATCTGGTTTCATCCTGGAAGTTTTCCGGATCGATTTCGATAAGTGGATTCAATACCTGCTTGTCGTTGATGCCCATCCAAGCAGCATAGCCATTCCACGCAAAATCCTGGTTTTCGTCAGGGTTGAGGATATCATCGTACATCGCGACGCCAGTCGGACGCGCACGGTAAGCACTTCTCAAAGCTTCGTTGGAACCCAAGTCCGTTTTAGCAACGCTGTAGTTAGCCGTAAAACCAACATTCAGAAACTTCGTCAACTTGCTGTCCAAGCTTCCTTTGATGTTATATCGCTGAAATTTGGTGTTTTGTAAAGCACCGCCATCATTCAGATATCCACCTGAGAAATGGTAGTTGGTATTGTCGCTTCCGCCACCCACTGCGATGGAATGGCTTGTTTGAAGAGCCGTTCCGGAGATCTGATCAATCCAGTCTGTATTTTTTCCGGAGTTAACCATGTCCATCTCAGTCGATGTGAAAGGGAGGTTTTGGGTGTAGCCATTTAATTGACGATCGGTGACACTGGCCTGATAGAACTGCTGAGCATTCATCAAGTCCGGCAAGTGCGCTGGAGTTTTCACACCTACATAGCCGTCGTAGCTGACCGTCGGCTTACCTTTTCCGCCTCTTTTTGTAGTGACGATGATGACGCCATTGGCACCTCTGGAACCGTAGATCGCAGTAGACGAAGCATCCTTAAGGATATCCATAGACTGGATATCAGCCGGATTGAGGGCATTGAGATCTCCGCCCATCACTCCATCGATCACGACAAGTGGCTCGTTGCTGTAGTCAATTGAACTCAAGCCTCGGATATTGATATTGTATCCAGCTCCCGGTTGGTTGCTTTGCTTGGTCACAATCACACCAGCGGCTTGTCCTTGAATAGCCTTGGCAGCCTGTACGGGATTGCCACGTACGATATCTTCCGATTCAACCGAGCCAATCGCTCCTGTCACGTCCTTCTTTTCTACCTGACCATAGCCGATGACCACCACCTCGTCCAAGCTTGATGGAGAAAGGGTGAGCTTAATGACATAGTGGGACCGATTGTCCAGCTGAACCTCCTGGGTATCGAAGCCTATGAAGGAAATCGCCAGGGTGTTTGAAGTCCCATTTACAGCAAGGCTAAACTTGCCGTCCAAATCAGTCACCACGCCAACGGTAGTTCCTTTGATCAGCACATTCGCTCCGGGGAGGGGTTGATTTTGGTCATCGAGCACCTCCCCGGTCACGTTGACCTGAGCCCATGCCACGGTCGAGAAGACCATTGCCAAGAGCAGCAGAGTAAATTTTAATTTTTCCATATTTTGAGTTTATTGGTTATTTACGGGCTCAATGTAGTCGGCCTATGTCCCGCTCCATATGGAGAAATCATTCAAAAACATGGATGTTTTTTGCCAGAATCAGCGATCTGAGCTATTTCAGGCACTTTCAGGTTTTTTTTTCTAAAAAATGGTGGAATGATCGCAGTAAACTCCAGCCAGGAAATCGATTGCAATCGAAATCCTGCACGATTCTGGAAGATGGTAGACCCCGATGGTATTAGGCTTCGTTTCCAAAATACAACCAGGGAATCGTCAAATTTCGGCTTCGGATCGGCTGTGCTTGTCGGCCTTCCCTCCGGCAAAAAGTAAGAATAGTGCAGGGTTATTGTAGCCAAGGCTGAGCAGAGATTGGGGTAGCATGCAATGTTCAATCTCTACTTCTCTTAATTCCCGATTTGGCATTTCACAGGCGCAAACGAACTGGCTACGGGTTTCGGGGAATTAGCGCAGGTCTGAATTTCGAACTGTGGTTTATAAGGTTAAAAAATCGGCGAAGCCTCTCGAGACAATGCCCGGGATCTTCAGGAATTGAGCGGAGCGTGTATGCAGCCAAGCCTGCACCGACATCCGAGGTAGTTCATGATTTCAGAAAATCGATGGGAGTATGGGCGTATTGGCCCTGGCTGATTGCGATAAAACAAATTGCGCTGTCAACCGGGACAAGAAGGCTATTCCTCGCCTGCTCCTTCTTTGGAGTAAAAGCTACTGGGTTTGCTTTCCTTGGTAAGCGTGATACCTGTGAAATCCACCCGATTTCGCTCACCTACGATTTCACCTTCTTCGATCTTTTGCCAAGCGATGGAAGTGGGAAGAGTCACCCCGCTGACGTCGGTCCACTGATCGTACTTGATGACACTGGGTGGACCAGGCTTAAGTTCTTTTCCAAAAGTCGCTTTGTAACCCAGCCAAGCCATCTTGTAGTCACTGGGATCATAGTATAGTATATACACATCCGAGGGAGATGACCCTACGCCACCGTTGAAGGTAATCTCGATACCGGGATAGCTTGTACCCTCATATACGAGCGGTTCGGTCGTTCGATAGTTGATACCCTCATCCGCCAAGACGAAAGGCATCGCATAGAAATAGAACATGAGGTCGTGTCGGAACGCCGGATCCCCTTTGTATTCCTCCGCTTTATCTTTGGACCAAGCTGCAGTGCCATCAAAGCCAATCGCATAGGCGGGCGACTCCACCCGATCCATCCTGGAATGGAGGTCGATGGTATGTACCTCGTCGGCGCCTTCCTTAGGAATTGTGTACTGAAGAGTCTTCATCTCATCCCACTTTTCCAAACCTCCGTGTGCGTTTAGCACCTTTACCAATTCCTCTGGATAGCGATCCATATTCCGATTGGATTGAGGTTGCGAGGTGCAGGCAAACAGGACAAACGAGCCAAAAACTCCTAGCAGTAGATTTTTCATAGACTAAAATTGTCCACAATAAAGCGCTATCGCAAATAAAAACTGACCCGATTCACCGACCGCCCGTCATAGGCAGGACTCTGAAACCTGACTGATCCAGGCAAAAAGCCTTCAGTTTGGCACTACCAACTAGATAATCAGTCATTCCCCCTCTATTAAGGGCCAAGAATCAAAATTCCGGTTTAGCTCCTTGTCATTTTCCGAAATCATCACCCACTTGTCATTTTGTGCTTTGGGGTCATACTTGAGTAAAGGTCCATCGGGAAATTGAAATTGACTGTTCAATAGGGCTGCATCGGGATTTTCTTCCAGCACTCTCCCAAAAATAACAGCAGGCTCGACATCTTCGAAGACAGCGATTATTCCGATACTTTGGGTAGAATAGACAACTACGGACACATCATCGGCGCCAAGGTAGACCGACCAATCACCTTTGCTTTCTACAGCTTGCATATGCTCAGGTACCGATACCGGCCCTGCCGCGCAGGCGAAGTTTCGATAGACTCCCGTGTTATTCCATTCCATGAAATCATCGCCCGGACCTGCCACGTGGATCGTCTCGGATAGATGATCGGCATCGTCTTTTAGAAAAAGACAAATCGGCCTGGTGACGATCTCCGACCACTTGCCTCTATTCACACCTCCAGAGCTGAGGAGAAAATGCTTCCCTGCACTGCTGATCTCCGGTGAAGATTCGGGACCATGGCCCTGCAGGACAAAATAGCCTTCTTCTTTGTCAAATAACATCTTGACAAAAGCATCAGCAGGACGGTAGGGCATGCATGCCCCCATCATGGCATGGATGGTAGCTACGCCGACGTTTTGGTCATATTCTTCGATGTCGGAAAAACTCAGCCAGGATTTTACGAAGGCGGCGTGGTAATCCGTCGTGAGCTCTTGGATGCCCGCCTTTTCGTATCTCCTGCGCATCGGCGGAAAATGTTTCAAGTTAAGACTACTCAGGGCGTAGCTCCAGTTGATGTAGTCCAATACATCTCTGGCCTTTTGCCTCACCTCTTCAGAAGCAAAAGCTTCCAGGTTCAGCAAAGCGGTAATGGTGTAGGCTAAGTACGGGATGGAATTAAACTCGTACAGGCCATTGGTTTTCATCTCGTCCATGAGGAATAGAAGCTTTTCCTCCATCCCATTTTGCACGTTGTCGTAGTAGTCATCCGAATTTCGATGCTGACTGATCCATCTGTTTTTCAGATAGCGAGAGCCCTCGGTCATCAGCATGTGGTTTTCCGTCTCCATGACCAGGCCGAGCGTCCTGGGAGCCGTATAGCTGAACTTCCCCCCTTCTTCTGACAAAAGGACTTCCAGCATGTATTTTCTTGTTTCTGGGTAGAGGAGCTCTGGATCGTCGCCGAATTTCCAAAAGATGGTCGTAAGAATGGTGAGTGGAAAATCATAATCCCCCTTTGGATTCATAAACCAGGAAGAACCACAGTTTCCCCAAACAGTCATCTTCTGGAGGATTTCATTTACCTCGGATACATTCTCCCTCAGCATCAGTCTCGCCAGGAGAATCCTCGTGGTATTGCCCTTTTCAAGGAGCATATCCTCGGTGATTGGCATGTTGGCAATCCTTCGGTAGATGCTGTCGGTAAAGGCAGACTCAGTTTTCCACGCCAAAGTCCTTTCCCCTGGGACAGCGACGTTTCCAGGACTCATCTCAACATCTCGATAATTGATCGGACCAAAAAGCTGGGATTTGAGCTGTTTGTTAAACAGGACCAACAGCAGCACTATGCCAATCGGCATAATCATCATGTACTTTTTTAACTTCCTCATCTGTATAATTCATGAACTTTAGCCCGGCATGACTTAACCGCCATAAACCTTCCGCCCCACTTACTTCCCTTGTCGTCTATACGTTTACTCGTCCTCTTAAAGCCGCAGCTTGCCGATTTGAATCCTTGTTAGGCTCAATTGGGCTCAAAAAACTCAAGAAAAAATGAAAAGAAAAAAAAGGGAGGGCAAAATTGAGTCAATCCAAACTGTAAGCTCCCCTAAAAGTCGGCCATTTGAAAGTTGAATTGAAATTATCAATTTTAAATGGTTATTATGAAAAAATCGAGATTCACCGAAACGCAGATCGTCAAAGCGATCAAAGCTCACGAGGCCGGCAGATCTGCCGCGAGATGGAAGTAACCCCCACCACTTTTTATAAATGGAAACAGCGATATGGCGGGATGGAAGCCAGTGAGGTCAAAAAGCTGAAAGAACTTCAGGAAGAGAACTCCCGCCTGAAGCGGATGTTTGCCGATCTGAGTCTGGTGCATGAGGCACTCAAGGATGCGGTGGCAAAAAAGCTCTGACGCCTGATGAAAAAGGCATGCTGGTTCAGTTCATGGTCGAAGAACATGGGGTGAGCCAACGTCAGGCGTGTAAGACGCTTAGTGTGCCACGAAGTACTTTCCAGTATCAACCCAAACCAAAAAACGATATGCCCGTGATCCAGGCGTTGGAAGAACTGGTAGCCAAACACCCTGCCATTGGCTTTTGGCAGTCCCATTACCGACTTCGCAGAAAAGGGCACCGGTGGAACCATAAAAAGGTCTACCGCATCTACTCTGCCATGGGACTCAACATCAGACGCAGACACAGGAAGCGGCCGCCGGCAAGGATCAAACAGGCCTTCTTTAGACCAGAATCGATCAACCAGGTCTGGTCCGTCGACTTCATGAGAGTAGCCTTTGGAGCGGCAGGCACTTCCGGTTGCTCAATATTCTGGATAATTATAACCGGGAAATGCTGGCCATGGAAGTGGACTTTTCACTTCCTGCACAACGGGTGATCCGGGTATTGGAGTTTCTTGAGCTGGTCCGGGGACTGCCCAAAATGATCCGCGTGGACAACGGTCCGGAGTTTATCTCCCGTCTGTTGAGTCACTGGTGCAGGGAGAAGAATATTGAGATGGTCTTTATCCAGCCGGGCAAGCCGATGCAAAACGGCTATGTAGAACGCTGTAACGGATCGGTCAGGAAAGAACTGCTCAGCGCCAATGTATTCAATTCTCTGGATGAGGTCAGGAAAAAGCGATGGAATAGATGGAAGATTATGAACCGGGAAAGGCCCCATGAGGCACTTGGATATCGAACTCCCGTGGATTTATTGAAAGAACTAAAATGAACACATCTTTTGCTTTCCAACCGTTAAGCAGCGCAAAAGTGAATGCGGAAAGCGGCTCAAGACCGGTTGGCCTGAGCCAACCGCTCGCCTTGGTCTTGAACCGCTTGGAGTATTCACTTACCTTCACTTATCGGGTGAAAAATAAACTTTTGACTTCAAAATAGACCAGGCTTTCCAAATGAAAACCTTTCCATAGGTATTGCCTGTAGGCAGAATAAGTCCCATCCTCATTGAAGGACTCGCTTGCTTGGGCGGTCGATTCCGGTTGCAACAGGACTCCAAATCCTCCCACTTCTTTTGCTTTCCGTTAGAAAAGTCTGAATACACCTGTTCCCACCGGGTTCGTCTCCAGTCAAGCGTTTGACCGGAATTCATTGCTGAATTTTTGGCAATTACTATGTTGAAAAATGTAGACAGAAATAAAATCAAGGCGAGTGTTTGAATTCAGCTGCCATGCTATTTTGTTGTCAGAATTATACCTAATCTTGCGGGAAATTAGGGAGAAAACTCCGTTAGTCTTAAAATTACAGAGTAATGCAATTGCAACAGTTTATTCCTTTGATTGCCTTCATTTTGGCAACCTATTCTGTAATCGGAAATGATGTCATTCAGACGTTAGGGACATTTCTCACCTCAAATCATAAAAAAAAGTGGTGGATACTATGGCTCTATGCTGCATCCATTTTGACACTTGTGATTATATATGGTTGGATTATGCATCAGGGAGACGTTTCCTATGGTAGATTGGACATGATCCCGCTTCCAGAAAAGATGGCTTTTTGGTATATAATTCCTCCCTTGGTTCTGATTGTACTTACTAGGTTTGGACTCCCTGTAAGTACCACATTCATGATCTTAAGTGTATTCTCATCTCAGACGGTTATTGAAAAGATGATCTTAAAGTCGATTTTGGGATATGCCGTAGCTTTTGTATTTGCATCTGGGATTTACCTATTGATTGCAAAGAGGTTTGAATCAAAAGAAAGTATTACCAGATCGGAAAAAGAGAATACCAAGAAAGGCTGGTTGGTAGCCCAATGGTTGTCCACGGGCCTCTTATGGTCCCAATGGCTAGTTCAAGATTTTGCAAATTTGTATGTATATCTACCGCGGCAGTTGACGTTGACAGAATTGCTCATTTCCTTACTAATTATTTTGGTCTTAATGGCTTTTCTTTTCAAATCCAGAGGTGGGAAAATTCAGGAAATCGTTAATACCAAAGCCAATACCCAGCATATTCGTTCGGCCACCTTTATAGATCTTACTTACGCGATCGTTTTGTTCCTTTTTACTGAGTTGAGCAATGTGCCCATGAGTACCACCTGGGTTTTTATTGGAATTTTGGCAGGCCGTGAAATTGCGATCAGTTACCGGCTAAACAAAAACGAAATCGGCAAATCCAGGAAGCAGATTTTCAGGGATCTGTATAAAGTCAATATAGGATTGATTGTAAGCATTCTGTTGGCGTATGCAGTTGGAATGCTAAACTTAATGGAAGTATAGCGTCGAATTTTGAACTCAAACAAGGAGGGAATGACTTGTCTTAATAGGACCATTCTCTCCTTTTTTTTTGGTACTTTAAAAATCTATTGAGGACGCATGGGTTTTAATTTTGGGGCTAAAACCTGAATTAAAAGTAGGGCTAGGAGATAAGAAACGCTGGAAATGATAAACAGTGGGACATAACTTTCTGTCTTATCCAATAAATAGCCTGTTGCTGTAGCAATTAACATTCCTCCAACAGCTCCGCACATCCCACCAATACCCACCACAGAACCTACAGCATTTTTAGGAAACATGTCAGATACTAGGGTAAATAAATTAGCAGACCAGCCTTGGTGAGCCGCTGTGGCCAAACTTATTAAGCCTACTGCAATCCATAAATTAGCTGTTTGGGATGTGAAAAATATGGGGAGAACTGCGAGCGCACAAATCAGCATCGTCGTCTTGCGGGCGGAGTTAACGCTCCACCCTTTGTTGATAAGAAAAGAAGATAACCAACCTCCGGCTACACTTCCTAAATCCGACAATACATAAATAGCTACCAATGGCAATCCTATCTTGTCCAAGGTCAGACCATGTGAAGTATTCAGATATTTAGGCAACCAGTATAGATAGAACCACCAGATCGGATCGGTCATAAATTTCGCCAAAGCAAAAGCCCAGGTTTGCCGATGTGGAAATAATTTCAGCCAAGGAATCCTTTCCACAGGTTCTTCTGAATCAGATTGAATGAAGTCAAGTTCGGCTTTGGTTATTTTGGGATGATCTTCCGGCTTTTTGTAGGTTGCTAGCCAAAATGCCAACCAGATAAAACCCAAGGCTCCTGTAATTATAAAAGCCCATTCCCATCCAAAACGCAGCGCAATAAAAGGAACCGCCAAAGGAGCCACAATTGCACCAATATTGGCTCCGGAATTGAATATGCCAATAGCCAAAGACCTTTCTTTCTTGGGAAACCACTCCGACACCGTTTTTATAGCAGCAGGAAAGTTTCCGGCTTCCCCAATGCCAAGTCCAAAGCGGGCAAACCCAAAAGTAAGAGCTGAGCTGGCAGCGGCATGCAGCATTGCAGCAAAACTCCACAGAACAACTGCAAATGAAAACCCCTTTCTGGCACCAAACCTATCCATAATATTGCCCATAATCAGAAAACCAAGGGCATAGGCAAACTGAAAAGCAGTAATGATATACCCATATTGGACTTCTGTCCAATTCATCTCAGACTGAAGTTGTGGAGCCAAAATCCCCAATACCTGTCTATCTATGTAATTGATTGTCGTCGCAAAAAACAACAGCGCGCATATTCTCCATCGGAAACTCCCGACTTTAACAGCTGTATCCACGGGTTTCGCATTTGCTGGACTTACTGGTAACTCGCGAGCAGCATTATCGATGATTTTATTTGTTTTTTTCATTTGCCAGGGTGGCTTTTTAATGTAAATCCTTTGATGTATATCAGATTGCTGTGGTACTGGAAAAAAGTAGATAAGGGCAAAAGCAACTACTACGGATTCAGTCCAGTGGGTAGCATCAATGACCAGTTACACTAACTTATCATTTTCGACGACCTCCTCAGGAATCAGCAAGGAAGCCAAAATACCCCCTGTCAGCGCAAGACCTATAACCGCCAAGGACAGCCATTCGGGAGCTTCTATATGATGGGAAAATATCATTTTCAATCCGACGAAGCCCAAAATACCCACCAGACTATAATTGATAAAACGGAATTTATTCAGCATGCGGGAGATCAGGAAGTACATAGATCTTAGTCCCATTATAGCAAGGATGTTAGAACTGAAAACAATAAACGGATCGGCTGTAATCGCCAGGATGGCAGGAATACTGTCAAGGGCAAAAAGGATGTCCGTAAGTTCTATTATAATCAAAGCCATGAAAAGCGGGGTGGCTAGACGAATTCCCCTTTTTATGATAAAGAAGTGATCACCGTAAAAATGCTTTGTAAATGGAATTACCTTTCTCAACTTTTTGAAAATAAATGAGTTTTTGGGGTTAAACTCAGAAGCATCCGATTTTTGCATTTTATAAGCTGTGTATAATAGAAAGGCACCAAAAACATAGACGATCCAGTCAAATTGGTTGATCAATGCCACGCCAAAAACTATCATAATGGCTCTAAACACGATAGCTCCTAGAATACCCCAGAAAAGCACTCGGTGCTGATAAATGTCTGGAATCGCGAAAGACCTGAAAATAACTGCAATCACAAAAACATTATCTATGCTCAGGGAAAATTCAATTAGATAACCTGTAACATATTTAAGTACTGCATCTTTTGGTTTTAAACCGGTTGGATTTGCAACCATACCTTCCGAGAAAATCCACCAGATGACCCCTGAAAATAGTAATGCAATAAAAACCCAGACGCCGGTCCAAATGGCTGCCTCTTTGGTCTGAATAATATGGGCTTTTTTGTTAAATACTCCCAGATCCAGTGAAAGAAAAAGCAAAATGCAGGCTATAAAAATTATCCAAATACTCATACTAAAGTTGATTAATCTAATTGTAGAAAGGAAAATGACGAACTGGAAACGGGAAGATGAGACTATTACCAAAAACCTAGCTAACCACCGGACTTTGATTTCATTTTATCAAGAAGCTTTGGTTAGTCAAATCCAATGGACTCAAACATCGTTTAGGAGCATCGATTAAAGTTTTAGATTGCCATAGATTATTGAAATGGGCTCAAGAAAGCTTAGCTTTTTTGATTTTATAAAATTGTCTTAACAATGGGATGGCGGTAACGACGATGATTAATAGTATAATCCATTCCAGGTAGTGAAGAAGATCTGGAAAGATTAGTTTCAGGAAGTAACCAGCCAAAACCAAACTTGAAGTCCAGACCAATGAACCAATAAAATTATAAAGCATGAAAACCTTAAAATCTGATTTAATTAGTCCTAGACAGAGAGGAAGGAAAGTTCTAATTACCGGGATAAACCTGGCTACTATGATTGCACCTTGTTGCCTCTTTTCAAAATAAGATGTGGCCATATTGAGATATCTGGCTTTGAAGAAAAATGAGTCGGGACGGGATAGTAGCCATTTGCCCAACTTCTTTCCAATAAAGTATGACAATATATATCCCAAAAAGGCAGCTAGTGCTATATAGGCTATCAACTCCACAATTGTGACATCCAAAATAGGTAGCCCACAAAGCATTCCTGCCAAAAACAAAAGTGAATCTCCAGGCAGAAAAAAAGCGAAGAATAGGCCGTTTTCTGTGAAGACAATAGCGAGTAAAAGGATGAGGCCACCCTTATTGATGATCAATTCTGGGCTCATAAACCCTAAAATAGACTGAATAAATTCATACATGAGTTACTTGAATTAAGTGCGGATAGATGAATTATAATAGCTCATTTCAATTGTTCATTACCTTCTGCATTTCCATATCCAATACAGGTTCTGGTGAACTCAAATCCGGATTCTCTTTTATAGGAAGACCAAATTCACCTTCCCATTTTGCTATTACGCAAGTGGCTAAACAGTTGCCAATTACATTGACTGATGTTCTTGCCATATCCATCAGTTCATCGATTGCCAGGATCAAAAAGATCGGAGCCATTGGAAGATTAAAACTAGCTGCTGTTCCCATCAGAACAATCAAGGAAGCTCGTGGAATTCCCGCTACTCCTTTGCTGGTGAGCATGAGCGTGAGCACCATCAATAGCTGATCTTCAATGCTCATTTTAATTCCTGCCACCTGCGCGACAAAAATCGCTGCCAGTGATAGGTAGAGTGTCGTTCCGTCCAAATTGAAGCTATAGCCTGTTGGCATTACAAATGCGACGATTTTGCGAGGCACACCAAACTTTTCCATCGCTTCCATGGCTTTGGGAAGTGCCGCCTCCGAACTGGTGGTCGCAAAGGCGATAGAAACAGGCTCAGAGATTGCCTTTAAAAATTTGATTACAGGAATCTTCAGCAGAAGCGCGACCGGAAATAAAACCAGCAGCAAAAATGCCAACAAAGCAACGTAGAGTGTGGCTAACAAATGAAACAGATTGACCAAAATCCCCAATCCCATCTCTCCTACCGTGTACGCTATTGCCGCACCCACGCCAAAGGGTGCGAAATACATGATCACCCGAGTGAAATTGAACATTACTTCTGAGAGGCTTTCGGTGAACGAAAGCATCGTCTGTTTCTTTTTACCATCTTTGACCATGGCTAGTCCTATCCCAAACAGAATACTGAAAATGACGATTTGAAGAATTTCTCCCTCAAAAATAGACTTAGCAATATTCTCCGGAAAAATGTGAAGAATGACCTCCTGCCACGTCCTAGCTGTACCTTGAATAGGGACTTCACCTGCAGGTAGCTCAATCCCGACTCCAGCTTGGGATATATTGATTGCTAATAATCCGATCAACAAGGCAAACGTTGTGACTATTTCAAAATATAGAAGGGACTTCCAACCCATTCTACCGACTTGCTTCAGATCGGAATGCCCGGCTATTCCTACCACGAGTGTCGCAAAAAGAAGCGGGGCAATCACCGTTTTGACCATTTTTAGAAAAAGCTGACTGACCACTTTCAGGTTCATGGCAAGCTCGGGAAAGTCCAGACCTATGACAATCCCGATAAACATACTGCCAAATATCCAGGTGGTTAGTGAGGCTCTCTTCAGGCAGCATCCTACGATTGCAACCAATCCTAACCATCTGCTTGCGATAAGGCTGGACTCGGAAACCAGTCCGGGCCAAATCATATGAATCACAATAAACATTGCCGCCTGTGTAGACAAGGCAGTAAGGATTAACGTGATATAGGTGTTTTTTTTGAGTGTCATGATATGTCGCTAAGCCTTGCCGCTTTTATAAAAAGAAAGGGTTGATGGGAGGAAATAGTGAAATTCAAAAGCGAGCACAGACAGGCTTTACTTGCTCAGTATAGCCTGATTTATCGCTTTAAATGAATTTGCAACTGACAGGATTTCCAGGAAAACAGTGCTCTTATATCCAACAGAAAAAGAAGGATCCCATGGTTACCTTTGCTTAAAATCTACCGAGGTAGCTTTCCTTGAATCAAAAAAATGTGGTAAGGGGAATATTTCCCGCATTTTTTCAGCAAAAGGTTGATTACCTGGTATTCTGTTCTAGGGCGAAGTGAGTGGAGCGCAGTTTGATAAAGCAGGAACCGATCCATGGCCAAGAATAAAGTAGATCAATGGGGTTTAGCCAAGGTCTTTTGGAAAAGCCTGTTGCTAGGCTTTCAACTAGGTAAAATAATGGTGAGGAAAAATGATCAAAAAGGCAGGTAAGTTTGCGTCTAGGATAAACGCAGTTTTTTTTATAATTCTGCTCAGTAGCTTGACAGACTGCTGATAAACCGAGAAAAATACCGAGTACAGTTTGAGATTTGAAAAAATAATGAGCGGATCTAACTACCGGTCTTTCTGGAGCTATCCTATTTGTGAGTGCATCACCAACCTCCAGGATTGAACTTTGCTGAATAGATAGCTCAGGATGGGCTATTTCGTTTGCTGATTGAATTTCCGAATCAACAATCACAGTGGTATTGCCCGCCCAAAAGGTTACCGATGCAACTAGATTAAGAAATAAGAATAGAATTCCTGAAACCTTCATATGAGCTATCTGGGATCAAAGCTAGTTGAAAAAAAATCTGATCTCGGATAGGTGAAAAAAATATTTATTTGCAGAGCATGAAAGTGGAAAGTCCTACAAGTTCTCATCCAATGAGCATTCCCCAAAAATCAGCCTGATGAAAAAAAAGGAGGACAAAATCCTCGGAATCTAACAGATTCGAAATAATGCTAAATCCCTGAAAAACAAAAAACTCCGAACAATTTTGACATTGTCCGGAGTTACCAAGTAGCGGGAACAGGCCTATTCATAATTACTGATTTTCTGTACTTTATAGAAAAAGGGGGACAAATAAGGGGACAGGTTCATTTTGCATCAAAAATTTAAATTCATTTGAATTGATTCTAATCTGAGCCTCGAATTAAGTGCAAAACCAAGGTTTATGAGCCAAATATGAGGAATGAATCTTGAATTAAATTTTTTTCTTTTTTGCTGTTAAAATCCGTATTCGAAAAGAATTTCAGCTACTGAGATCAGAAATCGAATTTTTGTGACCATGCAACTTAGCCATTCCAATTCTATTTGAGTGATTTCGAATTTCAACCCTCGAACAATTCGTACCGTGCGATAGGTACGAGCTGTACGAAGCGTACGAATTCTGGATTGCTCTTTCTTTTTGCTGTTTGAACCTTTTTTATGGAGAAGAAAAACACCACCCGATTGTTTTGCTCTTGACCTATCAAATTGTGCACACAGCGCGTGCACAATCAAAAGTTAGTAATTATAGACAGCTACAATTCTTAAAAACTACCCGACAAAAGCAGAGCAGTAGAGAATCGCCATTCTCCTCCTAGAGTGACGCGATTTAACTATCGCGTCAATTATCGTGACGCAATTCTTTTTATTGCGTCATTTTTATGCTATTATTGTCGCAATACAAATGGGATTGAAGATGGAAAATCGAGACGAGCTCCAACTGATTAAAGAAATAATTGCATCATCCTCTGATGGAATAGGAATAGAACAACTCCTTCGATTGCTCCCATTTCAAATTGAAAAGAGAGCGCTTCAAAGACGACTAAAAAGCCTCAGAGAAAAGAATCTGATCCTAGTAAAAGGAGAAGCTCGATCCACAAAGTATTATACAAATATCACTGAACAAACTCAGAATTCTGGAAGGATAAAATCAGAGGAGGAGCGACAATCGACCATTTCCCTTTCACATGAAGGCAAAGACGTTTGGGCCTTGGTCTCACGTCCTGTAGCACAACGAAAACCTGTCGGATATGAACGAAGTTTCCTGGAAAATTACCGTCCCAACATCGACAGCTTTCTCAGCAAAGAAGAAAAACAAAAACTGGCTGAATGGGGAAATACTAGGAATGGAGAACAGCCAGCAGGGACCTTTGCCAGAGAAATATTAAATCGCCTGCTGATCGACCTTTCTTGGAATTCAAGCAGACTGGAAGGCAACACCTATTCTTTATTGGATACAGAGCTGTTAATCCATAACGGGAAAACCCCCTCGAACAAATCCCCCATGGAAACCCAGATGATTCTCAATCACAAGGAGGCTATCGAGTTTTTGGTAGAATCCTCTGGTGAGGTGGGCTTCAATCGCTACACTTTTCTTAATCTCCATGCACTGCTTTCAAACAACCTGTTGCCAAATCCAGCTGCATCCGGCAGGCTTAGAACATTTGGCGTGGGAATCACCAATTCGGTATTTACTCCGTTGGGAATTCCACAACTCATCGAAGAATCTTTTGACCTAATACTGGCGAAGGCAAGCCAAATCCAAAATCCATTTGAGCAGGCTTTTTTTGTATTGCTTCAGCTTCCCTATCTCCAACCATTTGATGATGTCAATAAGCGTGTATCCAGATTGGCTGCCAATATTCCGTTAAATAGACATAACCTTGCCCCTCTTTCATTTATAGATGTACCGGAAGAAAGCTACATCAAAGGAATGCTTGGCATTTATGAATTAAACCGCATCGAATTATTCAAGGATGTTTTTTTGTGGGCCTATGAGCGGTCAGCCTTAAGGTATGCAGCCATTCGCCAATCTCTTGGGGAGCCAGATCCTTTCCGAATGACATACCGAGAAGATATACGTGGGATCGTCAGCCTAATCGTCAGCAATGCAATGGATAAAGAAGCTGCATCCCAAGCAATAAAATCTGAAGTCAAAAAATTGGCTGAACCAGATAGATCCAGATTCTCTGAAGTAGTAGAAACTGAACTTTTTGGACTTCATGAAGGAAATTTTGTCCGCTATCGAATCAGACCTTCCGAATTTACTGCCTGGAAAAAGCGGTGGGATTCCTAGTTGAGATGAGATCAAAAAAACGCAATCCATATAAATACTCACCCAAACAGCTAAAAAAAGAAAAAGAGGGCAAAAAGTGAGACAGATTTGGGACAATTCAAATCAAACAGCATTAATTTGAATCCACAATCTGCATCAAAAACCCTATAAAACACAAAAAGCCGATCATTTCTGATCGGCTTCGTAGTAGCGGGAACAGGACTCGAACCTGTGACCTTCGGGTTATGAGCCCGACGAGCTACCAACTGCTCCATCCCGCGATATATCTTAGGCTACGCCTCTTTTTTCTTTTTCAAATTCGCCCTTGCGGCGAATGGTGATACAAAAGTAGGCTTTTAATTTTCAAAAGCAAAACCAACTTCAAAAAAAATGTTCAACATCACTTGAAACAGACTTTTTGACTGTGGCACTGCCCGGTAAGGAAAACGTCTTCTCGCTGCCAAATTTTATTCTGCACTAAGGCTTCAAGCTGCCTTTTTGTCTAAAAATCAAGTACCTTTGTGAAAAATTACAGAAAAATGTCTGCATCCACCCACAAAGCCGGATTTGTCAACATCGTCGGAAAACCCAACGTGGGCAAATCCACGCTCATGAATATCCTTGTGGGTGAGCGACTTTCGATCGTTTCTTCCAAAGCGCAAACCACTCGACACCGTATCCTTGGCCTCATCAATACCGAAGAATATCAGATTGTTTTTTCTGATACCCCGGGGATGCTCAAACCAAAATATGAGCTGCATAAGAATATGATGGGTTTTGTCAACCTTTCTTTGGAAGATGCAGATGTCATCGTCTTCGTGACTGATCTTTTCGAAAACGAAGAGGAAATTGAAGATGTAATTACAAAAATCAATGCTTCTGGAGTTCCCGTTCTGTTGGTCATCAACAAGATTGATCTAGCCAAAGAAGGCCAACTGGAGGAAGTCACGGCCTATTGGACGTCTCGAATAAAATCCGAAACCGTGATCCCGATCTCCGCTTTGGAGAAATTCAATACCGAGCGAATCCTCCAGGAAATAGTCGACAGACTCCCGGTTCATCCGCCCTTTTACGACAAGGAGGAACTAACTGACCGACCTGAGCGGTTCTTTGCCTCCGAGATCATCCGCGAGAAGATCTTCAACAATTACAAAAAGGAAATACCCTACAGCACCGAAGTGGCCATCGAGGACTTCTACGAAGAGGAGTCCATTATTAAGATCCGCGCCACCATCTATTGTGAACGCGACAGCCAGAAAGGCATCATCATCGGTGAAAAGGGCAAGATGCTAAAAAGAGTGGGAATCGAATCCCGGACGGAATTGGAGAAGTTTTTCGGGAAACAAGTCTTCCTCGAAACCTTCGTGAAGGTGGAGCAAGACTGGAGAAAAAATAAATTGAAACTTAAAAAATTTGGGTACGACCCATCCTGATCATGGCAAACATAGTAGCAATCGTAGGTAGACCTAATGTAGGTAAATCCACGCTTTTCAACCGACTGGTTGAGGAGCGCAAAGCTATCGAAGACAACATGAGCGGTGTCACCCGTGACCGACACTATGGGCATGCCCAATGGTCTGGCAAGTTTTTCTCCGTAATCGACACAGGTGGGTATGTCACCGGATCCGATGATGTTTTTGAGGCCGAGATTCGTAAGCAGGTCAAACTGGCAGTAGAAGAAGCGGATGTGATCTTGTTTGTGGTAGATTGCCTGGACGGCTTGACCGATCTGGATATGGAATTTGCAAATGAGCTCCGAAGCACAACCAAGCCACTATACATCGTCGCCAACAAAGCTGACAACCGCGAAAAGGCCATGATGGCTCATGAATTTTATTCGCTGGGAATCAGCGACTTTGACGTTTACCCAATTGCTTCTGCCAGCGGTAGCGGTACAGGCGAACTTCTCGACGAAGTTATCAAGCACTTTGAACACGAGGGAATAGAAGACCCAGATGCAGACACCCCAAAAATCTCCATTCTTGGTCGACCCAACGTCGGGAAATCCTCCTTTTTGAACGCGCTCCTAGGCCAAGAAAGATCAATCGTCACAGACGAAGCAGGCACTACGCGCGACGCAATTCACACTCGATACAAGCTTTTCGGACAGGATTTCATTATCACAGACACAGCGGGAATCAGAAAGAAAGCCAAAGTAAAAGAGGACATCGAGTTCTATTCTGTCATGCGCTCCCTGCGCACACTTGAGGAATCCGACGTCGTGATCGTGATGGTTGACGCCACTCGAGGACTCGAAGCTCAGGACATCAACCTGATTGCACTTGCGATCAAGAACAATAAGGGCGTCATGATCATGGTGAACAAATGGGATTTGATCGAAAAGGACCACAAAACCATGGACAAGATAAAAGTGCAAATGATCGAAAGACTTGGCGAGCACAAATGGATCCCGATCATCTTCACTTCCGTGACCGAAAAGCAGCGAATCATGCAAGCCATCGAGCTTGCGGTAAAGGTCTTTGAAAACAAAACCAGAAGAGTCACGACGTCCAAACTCAACGACGTCATGCTGCACGAAATCGAAAAATATCCCCCTCCTGCTTGGAAGGGAAAATACATCAAGATCAAGTACGTCACCCAGTTACCAACCAAAAACCCCGTTTTCGCATTCTTCTGCAACCTGCCCCAATACATAAAAGAACCCTACACGAGATACCTCGAAAATCGCGTCCGTGAAAACTTTGATTTCGAAGGAGTTCCGGTAAAAATTGTTTACAAAAACAAATAAAAAATATTTGAGCGGCACTTGCACAATTGAAAATAATACTAGTACCTTTGCCCTGTAATTAAGAAAACCATAACAAATGAAAAAGGTATTTGCAATTTTCGCAATCGCTGGCTTGATCGCTACTGCATCTTGCGGTAACAAGGCAACTGAAGAAGTTACAGTTGAAGAAACTGTAGTTGTTGAAGAAACTCCAGTTGTTGAAGAAGCTCCTGCTGTAGACACTACTGCAGTTCTTGCTGACACTACTGCTGCTGCTCCAGCACTGTAAGCCATTCCGAAAAGGAAAAAAATTAAGAGCCCCAAATTGGGGCTCTTTTTTTATTTTAGGGCAAATGAATCCAACAGATCAGCTCAGGAAAATTTTTGAAAAACATCTGCCACACGCAGCTATTCCTTATTGCTTGCAACTTTGGGAAAAAATCCCGTTTTCATTTAAAGTTCAAAAACCCAGAACATCCAAACTGGGCGATTTTCGCTATCGCAAAGACCGAAAAATCCAAACAATCACCATTAACTCAGACCTGAACCCGTACCAATTTCTGCTAACCTACATCCATGAGGTTGCACATCTCCATGCTTTTGAAAAGTTTGGATTGGCCCACGCACCTCATGGCATCGAATGGAAGCGGGAATTTCAGTCCTTGATGGTTCCGATACTGACCGACTCGGTCTTTCCGAAGGATATACTTATCCCTCTGAGGCATCATATGGCGAACCCCTCCGCCAGTTCTTCACGGGATCTTTTCCTACGGAAAGAAATGAGTAAATATGATTACCCATCGGATACTGACGGGGATGAAATTTTTCTTTCCGACCTCATGACCGGCAAACAGTTTGTCCTTTCCGGCAGGAAATTCAGAAAAGGCGAAACCAGAAGAACGAGAGTGATGTGCGAGGAGGTAGAATCAGGTAAAAAATTTCTCGTCTCTAATTTGGCGAAAGTAAAACCCGTCTAAGTAGCTACTCCCGCTCTTCTCCGATTTGATTTTCGGATTGGGAAAAATCCTTGGGAAGTGGTAAATCTTTGATCGAATTGATCCCAAAATAATCCATGAATTTGTCCGAAGTCCCATAAATCAAGGGCTTACCTACGCTCTCCGACTTTCCTTTTATCTCGATAAGCTCTTTTTCCAAAAGCTTCTGAACCGAATAGTCGCTATTCACTCCGCGTATCTGCTCCATCTCGCCCTTGGTGATCGGCTGCTTGTAAGCAATAATTGAAAGCGTTTCTAATTGTGCGTTTGACAGTCGCTTCTGAGATTGCTGCCGCAAAAGAATGCTGATACTCGTCTGATAGGCTGGCTTTGTCAAAAATTGATATCCCCCGCCCAGATGCTCCAGCGAAAACGCAAAGCCCTCCTCGTTGTACTTCTCCCGTAACGCAAGGATCGCCGACTCGATGTGATCCTGTGGCACTTCGGAAGCAAACATTTCATCTAAGCACTTCGAAATCTCAGCAACCGCAAGCGGCTCCGGGGCACAAAAAATAAGGGCCTCAATATGTCGATGAAGGAAATCCACCCTTACTTTTTGGCAAGCTTGGCTTCGATCGAATGCATCGTGTGCGGCACTGCTTTTAGCCTTTCCTTTGAAATCAACTTTCCAGTATCTACACAGACACCGTACGTGCCATTTTTGATACGAATTAGCGCATTTTCAAGATTGATTACAAATTTCTGCTGTCGCGCAGCAAGCTGACTCAAGCTCTCTCTTTCCAAAGTATCAGCACCATCTTCGAGAAGCTTCGAAGTCGAGGCAGTATAGTCCGTCCCACTGTCATTCTTCTTGCTCAGGCTCTCCTTTAGGGAGTGCAGTTCTTCTTTTGCACTGGCGAGCTTTTGAAGTATGATCATTTCAAACTCTCCCAGCTCTTCCTGAGAATATGCGGTCTTTCCTTCCTGGCTCATGATTATGACGGATTACATTATTAAAACTTTGACGGATTATCGGTGGTTTGGTTCTCTAAAATACGCCCGACTTTGATAATTGCAAAAATTATAAACCTCTGGTTTGGAAATGTCAGGAGTCTAAAAAACAGCCGAAAAAAAAGTTTACACACTACCCGTTCATAATCAGTTGCTTATCATTTGTCCTGCCTGATCCAACAAATGAATGACACAGAATTTAATCGTAAATAAATTTAAGAGGATCGGATCAAAATAATAAAAGCCGTCATGCGACGGCTTTTTCGGCTTGAAGCATTTTTTCCAACCGCCTTTTCAAGACCAATTCATCGGCCTCTATACGGTACCTCATTCTCAAATATTGCTGTACTTCTTTTAGGTCTTTACCATCCCGAAGCACAACCTCCTGTAGGGTTTCTAAAATCAAATCGCTATTCATGAGTTAGGTCTTATGATACCTAAAATAATAAAAAATTGAATTAAAAACCACAAATTCGGAAGATTATAGTCCGGTCGCCACTACAATCGTTTTTTTGATCACACTAGTCCTACCATTGGGGTCATAGAGCTCCGCCACCAGCACATAATACCCCGCTCTAACGATCTTCCCGGATGAGTCGGTTCCGGTCCAAGTCAATAAGCCACTCGCTCCCAAAAGCTGATTTTGCGCTAAAACCCGAACCAACTGCCCAGATGCCGAATATATCTGAAATGTCCCCATCCAACCCGGCTGATCCAGCTCGTAAGTGATGCTGGTAAACTGTAGTCCCGAACTGCCCTGCGGATCAAAAACCTCTGGCTCAATGTGAATCGATTCACCTTCGAACTCACCGGAAATTGTCTGTGAGTTTCTACGGCCGGGGGTAGCGAAATCCTCATTTCCGGAGGCTGATTGCCAGTTCATCTGATAAGACGCTGGAGTGTCGGGAGAAATCCGCTCTAAGGAAACACCCTTGGGTTCTCTTAGCAGAGGGTGATGTAGCTCCTCACTGTAGGGAAATCGTTCAGCTATTTCAGCTTTTGCAGAGAGCAAAACCACCGTACCGCCCGCTATAGGGTAGCTGGGCAAAGTTGGAATTTGAAGAAAGTGGTCGATTGAAGATTTCGGGTAAGCCAGATGCAGTCCATTGGCGTCGGTCGTGATCGCGAGGTATTCTCCGGGTGCCAACATGGAACCGAGACCTCCAAACACTTTGATCTGATCAGCAACACCGGAACTCGACAAGTTAGCCAATGCCCAATTTTCCAGATTTAGATATCTCTGGCTTAAATTTCTGATCTCCACAAATTTCGGTTCTCCCGTCCGAGGGTTGAAAAGCAGTTCATTAATGATTAGCTCTCCAGCTTGGGGAAGTTCGGGGAGTACGAAACTTTTGAGTTGCCCGGAAATCGGGTCTCCGAAGCAGTCTCTCAATCCCACAATCCGCACTTCATAAACTTGGCTGGCCTGCGCCGGAGATTTTAACAAAACGTGGAGTTCATTTTCTTTGAAAAAGCCCACACTATCTATGCTCAGATTGGAAGAAAAGTCCAAACCATCGGCCCCAATTTCCGGCAAAATAGAGCCCGAGAACACCACTCGAACCCTAAGAGAGTCCAGAAAATAAACGGATTGAAGAATAGGAGACGTATGTTGCGGAATGGGATCATAGATTGAATTCTGAACCCCCGGCGTCCCCCTCATCGGCTCTTTTGAAGGTTTTAACAGATCGGAATTGCTACACAAAAACCCAAAATTCGGTACTTCCAAGCTGTATCCTCCACTTGCAAACTCACTCCCACCCCATGTTGAGGTTGCATACGAAATCCAATCTATCTTCTGCCCAGAACTCGCTATTAACCTGATCTGATCGCCGGAGTTAAGCAACGTCGGCCAATTTTTGACGCCCATGACGTTTCCGTATTCTTCCAATTGAAAGGCTTGGCTTTCGGGCGCCAAAATCAAAAATTCTCCCGGCTGGATCCAATATTCGCTAAGATCGACTTCAGTACGGGAATTGGAAAGCCGGACTCCCTCAAGTCTAAACTGATTTTCCCCAGCGTGGAAAATCTCAATATATTCCACATTGGGTAGATCCTGATCAGCCTTTGGCGCTGGCATCAGCTCATTGATCACCAATGCTTTCTTCGGAATATTGGTAGGATCGGAAAAAGCGAAATAAACTGATGTGTCTTGGAGGAAGTTTCCAGCAATATCCGGAATCTGCCGGATCGCGAGGGGATAGTTTTTACTTTGCTCAAGCGTTTCAAAGAAAGTTAATACGGCCAGCGAGTCATTCTTCAATTCAGCTTTCTCGGGGCTCTTCCCCTCCAACTCATACGAGATCGGGAAGATAGAGAATACGGGATCAACCTTTTCGGAGAACTGGACTAAAATCGAATTTTCACTGTATCCTTTCGTCGCGGTTACTTGGGGCGGTGTTTTGTCTCTGAGGAAATCCCCAAATTCAAAATCATCCATCAACCATCGCGCGGCTGTTCCAGTGCCGAAACCGTATCGAATCTCGAAGCACAAAACAAGCTCCGATTCGGCTTTTAGTTCCGCTGGAATTTGCAGAGTAAACTTCCTCCACTCTTGATTCTCATTTGCAAATTCCAAATCAGCGCCGATCTGAGTCGGTACTGAAAACTCGTCATATATGCTTTCTCCCCAAGAATAAAAAACTAACGCGGCACGAGTACCTGTCCCGTTTTTTAGAGCCTTTGCGTAAAACTCCACTTCGGGATTATCGAACTGATCGGGAGTTAAGCGAACCCAAATCCGGCCGTCAAATGAACTAATAGGCTGCACTGCCAAGGCCTTGCTCCCGTCCAAACCCTGGCCTGAAGCCTGAAAAATCCGAGCAGAACTCCCCCTTACCTCATTTCCATACCAATTGGGAAGAAACTCCTGGGGAAAACCCGTAGGTTCAAAATCCGACTCAAAATTTTGACGCTGAGCAAACCCATGCTTTTCTCCCAACCAAATCAACAACGGGAGAATCAAAAGAAAACTTTTGAAAAAACGTAGTGTCATGAAAAAATCAGCTAAAAAATATTACCTAAGATATAAAAACTAAAGAGTTTCTTTTTTCACTTGCGCTAAAAACAATTGAAAATTTTTGGACACATTTCTGAAATTGAACAGCCAGTCCTTACTTTTGCAATCCGAAATCAATTTAAACCTATCTCCAAATGAAACTGGCTGTAGTAGGTGCGACCGGACTGGTTGGTACCGAAATCCTCGAAGTGCTCGCAGAGCACAATTTCCCTTATGACGAACTTCTCTTGGTCGCTTCCGAGCGATCAGTAGGTAAACAGATCGAATATAAGGGTAAGAAACACACGGTAATCGGACTTGCCGATGCTGTGGCAGCCAAACCTGAAATCGCCATATTTTCGGCCGGTGGCAGCACTTCTTTGGAATGGGCTCCAAAATTTGCCGCTGCAGGCACTTTTGTCATTGACAACTCTTCTGCCTGGAGAATGGACGCGACCAAAAAATTGGTAGTCCCAGAAATCAACGCCAAGGAAATCGGCAGCGAAGATAAAATCATCGCAAACCCGAACTGCTCCACCATTCAGATGGTATTGGCATTGGAACCTTTGCGTCAGCGCTACGGCATCAAGCGGGTAGTTGTTTCCACCTATCAGTCTGTGACCGGAACTGGCAAAGCCGCTGTCGATCAGATGATGGCTGAGCGTGCAGGAACTACCCCTGAGATGGTCTATCCGCACAAGATCGACATGAACGTCCTTCCTCACATCGACGTCTTCCAGCCAAACGGCTACACGAAGGAAGAGATGAAGATGATCAACGAAACCAAGAAAATCTTCAGTGACGACACCATCAAAGTCACTGCGACTACGGTCAGAATCCCGACAATGGGCGGTCACTCTGAGGCGGTAAACGTCGAGTTCAAGGAAGATTTCGATCTTACCGAAGTTCGCTCCCTGTTGGAAGCAGCTCCCGGTGTGATCGTTCAGGACGACCCGGCCAACTTCGTCTATCCAATGCCGATTACAGCACATAAGAAAGATGAGGTATTCGTGGGACGGCTGAGAAGAGACGAATCGCAGGCAAACACGCTGAACATGTGGATTGTTGCGGACAACCTAAGAAAAGGCGCAGCTACCAATGCCGTTCAGATCGCTGAATACCTATTGGAAAATAAACTGGTTTAATGGACTTCAGCGAGTTTCATAGCGCTGAATTCAGACAATTTGTGCAGGATCATCTCAACGAAGATCCTGCATTTTTGCTTTTAAAGTATCAGGGCAAAGTAGGTATTGACCTCAAAGCTGCTGTCCAGCAGATCTCTGCCCGGCAAAAGGCAGCTAAAAAACTTCCCGAATGGGTTGCAAATCGAGATCTGATTTTTCCTGCTTCGATCTCGCTGGAGCAAAGTTCATCCGAAGATACCGCACGATTCAAAGCTGTAGAACATTCCGGAGAAGTTCTATTAGATCTCACAGGTGGCTTTGGAGTCGATAGCTTCTACCTGAGTCAACACTTTCAGAAAGCAGTCTATTGTGAGCAAAATGCAGAATTGGCAACAATCGCCAAGCATAATCTCAGCATCCTTGCACCCGGGGTATTCGATGTCATCAGCGGAGACGGTCTAGATTTTTTGCAAAAAACCGAATCCCGTTTTGATCTGATCTACGCCGATCCAGCTCGTCGTGGATCCAGCAATCAGAAGCTATACAGACTCCAAGATTGTCAGCCAGACGTGGTTAGCGCCTGGGAATTGATGAAAAGCAAATCCGACCGAATCTTACTCAAAGTCTCCCCGATGCTGGATATTTCTCAAGCTTGGTCAGAACTAACCGAAATCCAAAAGGTGATCGTCCTGTCGGTGAAGAACGAAGTCAAGGAGGTTTTGCTTTATTGGGAATTGAGAAAGGAAGTCAAAGAAAAAAACATCACCGTCATAGATTTGGGAGGTGGCTTGCCAAGATTTGACTTTTCACCCCTCGGAGAAGAAAACGCTTCTTCGACTCTGGGCGAGGCAGAAAAATACCTTATCGAACCGCTCAATGGTATCTTGAAGGCGGGTGCCTTCAAGCTGTTTGGGGCACGCTTTGGCTTGAAAAAGCTCGAAAAAAACAGCCATTTGTACACTGCATCCGCTATTTCTGATGAAGTTCTCGGAAGGGTCTTCGAAATAATCCGGGAGATTTCTCCGAAAAAGCAGGAAATCAAATCTCTTTTTCCTTCAAGTAAAGTCAATGTCATCTGCCGAAACTATGTCATGGGAGCAGAGGAATTGAAAAAGAAGCTGAGCCTGAAAGACGGAGGAACCGACTATTTGATTGGAACCAGAACCGCAAGCGGCAATAAAGTCTATTGGTGCAAGCGTGTGAGGTAAAAATGCCTCAAATAAATCGCACTTAGAGAAGTACGACTACAGGTCGATAAAAAAATCCCCACCATCGCTGGTAGGGATTATGTTAATTATCTTTTTTTAGCAGTTCCTCAGCAGGAGGAGCTTTACGATTCACTCCCGAATTAGGATTGATAAAGGCTGGAAAAAAAACTTAAACTTGATACCCTTGCTGAGAGAGGAACAGTTTGCTCATTCCATCATGAATATCATAGAGTGTGGTTTTGTCTTGCTTCATCAGCCATTCCATGTCCATATCATTGAACAGTTTGCTCAAGGGAACATAAGCCATATCCTCCTTCTGCACCAATACAGGAACAACCAATTTCCCGCCTTTCACGGTGGTCTTCCCCATATAGCATTCGCTACTGTTCTGATAAATGACAGAAACAACCACTTCATGCTCCCCATCAGTCACACTGCTGGCTCCTCTATCTGCAAACTCACTATAATAGTCAAGGTAACATCCTTCAATCCCTTTGAGGTGTCGGCTCAAGCCATCTTGAGAAAAAGCCTGGGTCAGAACGCCCAGAAAAAACACGATACTAAGTTTAATTTTCATAAAGTATGATAGACAGTTGAATAATGTCGGTGACGAATCCCTAAAATTTAAACACAAGAATATTACCAAAATGGCCCCAATTTCAGGAGAAAAGTCAGTTGGTGAAAATTAAATACACTTTCGGTGCGGTTCAAGACTTACGTTGCTTGACCAAAACCTATTTCAGGGCTTACGAATTTCGACGCAGGCCCACACCTTCTAGCTTTTAGCTTTTGCATAATCTTCCACCGCGTTCCACACCCTAAAAACATTTTTGTAACATATCTTTTCGATATCTTCTCTGCTATATCCTCGTTTAAGCAATTCCGCAATAAGGTTTGGAAACATTGATACATCCTTCAATCCCGTGGGCAAGGAATCTCCAACTCCATCAAAGTCAGACCCCAAGCCGACGTAGTCAATCCCCACCAGTGCTACAACATGATCAATGTGGTCTGCCACTCGCTGCACGGTTGGAAATGGATTATTGGAAGCGGAGTATTCGGCAGCATATGCACGAAATGACGAATCGCTGCGAGACAGGTTATTCTCAGCCATATAGTTCACTAAATGTTCTCTGACCTGCGAAGATCCGGCAGCATAAGCAGAATCTATGAAGCTACCTCCAAAGTTGATCATCATGACTCCTCCGTTTTTGGCCATCGCCTGAATCAGTTCATCACTCATATTACGCTCAAATCTCGGAGTAAACTTGCGCACTGACGAATGGGAAGCGATAATCGGCACCTTCGTGATCGCCAAGGCATCTCGGAAGGTATTGTCTGACACGTGACTCAGGTCAACCATGATTCCAACTCGATTCATCTCAGCAACCACTTTTTCCCCGAATTCACTCAGTCCCCCATAAGTACCGGTAGTATCATAGCTCGCATCGCCAATTAGGTTATCTGTCCCGTGAGTCAACGTGATGTAGCGGATTCCTCTTTTGTAAAAGTATTCGACGTTTGCCAGGTCATCCTCGATGCCGGCGCCATTTTCCATTCCCATTGGAAGAGAGATGAGGCCTTTGGCGAAATTAGCTTCGATATCCGCCGGACTATAGGCCATGGCAAACTTATCGGGAAAAGTGGTCGCCAAGCGCTCTGTCATGGCAATCAGCGAATCCGCAAGAGACTTGGAAGCACCGGGAGTTTTTTGATTTCCTGCGGGAATATAGATCGACATAAATGGCGCATCCAATCCCCCTTCTTTTGCTCGCGGATAGTCAAAATTCCCATCCGGAGTGCGGACAGATACGTCCAAAACTTCCCGCTGAAGCGTAAAGCCTCCAACTTTCATCCGATAGGGCAAATCCACGTGTCCGTCAACCATGATGGTGGATTTGGCAATTTCAGTCGCCGCTTTAAGCCGCTCTTCATCCGTCATTTGAGTATAGTTCGGCACCTCTTCTTTGGTAGCACAGGAAAAAGCCAAGGCAAGCAGCACAGCGAAATAATGTAGTTTCTTCATGATTGGAGGGGGGTTACGATCAGGGGGGAAGTTATGATCTTTTTAAAATTCTTCGAGGAAAAAATCCACAGATGGCATTCAAAAAAATGCTTGTCTTCCCCAGCTTTCGAAATAAAAGCGGAGAAGGATGTCGATTTTTTGACTAACAATCCGAAAATCAGTGACGAAATCACCAAAATCAGGATTTTCTTTTGTAGGTATAATTATTGAAATTTGAAAGTACAACTCATCAACTCAAAATCATATGAAAGCAATCTTCAAGTACCCGGCGCTCGCACTGTCGGCTTCTGCCCTACTAATCAGCTGCGGCCCTCAAAAGACCGAAACAATAGTCGATGAAATCGTTGAAGTCAAAACTCCAACTATGACGCTCCTCTGGGAAACTCCGGATTCGCTGATGACCAATGAATCAGTTCTTTATGATGACGCCACCGGAAAAATCTACGTGGCCAACATTGAAGGACAGGATCCTTCAGAAAAGGACGGGAAAGGATCCATTGCGATCATTTCCAAAGATGGAAAAATCGTCGACCCAGCTTGGATCTCGGGTTTGAACGCGCCAAAAGGAATGGCAATTTCCGACGGTAAGCTCTATGTGACCGACATTGACGAGCTCGTTGAAATTGACATCGCCACCTCAAGAATTTCCAACAAATGGAAAGTAGAAGGCGCTCAGTTTCTCAATGACGCTGCAGCACACAATGGCACCGTTTATTTCACTGACATGAGAGCAGGCAAAGTCCACTCGTTTACCAATGGAGAGATTGCAACAATCTCCGAAGGAAACGAATCAATTAACGGCCTAGCCATTGGAAACGACGGAACGATCTACGGTCTGGATGCAAGCGGTCTGAAGATGTGGGATGCCGATGGCTCGACCACTGTCATCAATTCAACCGTGACCGGCGGCGATGGTCTGGTTATCTTGGGCGACGGCAATTACATTGCTTCGAGATGGAAAGGCGAGGTTTATTTTGCCAATGACTCCTCTGAAACACTGATGCTGGACACCCAAGCGGCTGAATCCAACACGGCTGACATAGGCTACAACGCAGCTGAGAAAATCATTTACGTACCGACTTTCTTTAAAAACAAAGTAGCAGCTTACAAGCTGGACTATTGATTTACAGCAATCTACTGACTCGAAAAGCCTCCCCAACGGAGGCTTTTCCCGTATAGTAAGGGAGCAGGTTTCCCTACCAAAGCGACTCCGTCCGCAGAATCGGAAATCTGAAACAGCGCATTTCTATCACAAATCAGCGGATTTGTCCGTATATTTCCATACATAATTCATAAACTCTCCGGGGCTAACCCACCCGGATAAATCAGGTTCCCAATGAAATCAACCGAAATCAATTACGAACTAGAAAAGAATATAGAGGTCATCTCACAATTGGATGACTTGGTTGGTGATGCTGTTGATAACATCCTGGTAGATCCAGACAAATGTTGGCAGCCATCAGACTTTCTTCCGGATTTTGGTGATCCAAATATCCACGAAGAGATTAAACTCCTTCAAAAAAGAGCCGAGGGAATACCCGACACCGTATTAACCTCTCTGATCGGCAACATGATCACCGAAGAAGCACTCCCGAGCTACCAGACCTATTTCAACATGTTGGAAGGCATCAACCCTGAGCGGAATCTACTCTCTCCGAGTGGTTGGGTGAGATGGTCCAAAACCTGGACTGCTGAGGAAAACAGGCATGGAGACTTGCTCAACAAATACCTCTACATGACTGGGAGAGTGGACATGAAGGCGGTGGAGCGGACGATTCACAGACTGCTGATGAACGGATTTGACCCCAATTCTGGTGGAGATCCGTATCAAGCAATTGTCTATACTTCCTTTCAGGAAAGAGCCACAAAAATCTCCCATGTCAACACCGGAAAATTGGCAGATATTGCTGGGGATTCTATCTTAGGCAGAATCTGCAAGCAGATCGCAGGAGATGAAGCCAGACACGAAAAGGCCTACAAATCCTTCATGTCGAGAATCTTCGAGATTGATCCAAGCGGTGCGATCATCGCTTTCGAAAAACTGATGAGAAAGCAAATCGTGATGCCTGCAGTTCTGATGGGCGAAGGCGGCTCAAACCCTTCTTTGTTTACGCAGTTTTCTGAGATCACCCAAAAAGTAGGCATCTATACCAGTTGGGATTATGCCAGGATCATCGAGCACTTGGTGAGCCTTTGGAAGATCGAAGCCCTGACCGGCCTTGATGCTGCTGCCTCAAAAGCGCAAGACTACCTGGTAAGGCTGGGCGATCGCTACATGAGATTGGCTGATCGGATGAAAGCCCCGGATGAAGTGAAACTTGCCTGGCTCAAATAAGCATTCAAGTCCCTCACTTCGAGGGACTTTTTTTGTGCTATCTTGGAGTACTGCGAAACGCGTCACCATGAAAAAACACCATCCCTTCTTTTATTCCTTTCGGTTTTTCTATCCGTTTCAGCTTTCCCCCAAACTCCAAAAGTAAACGCCGATAGGCTTCACCAAAGTCTGATGCAGCTCTCTTCCTTCGGGAAAAATGCAGCAGGAGGTACCGATAGAGTGGCTTTTAGTAAGTATGACCTGGAAGCCAGAGTATTTGTTCAGGGATTGATGAAAGAAGGGGGTTTGGATGTCTCGATTGATTTTGCAGGAAATATCATCGGCAGGAAAGCCGGGAAAAATCCAAATCTCAAACCAATCGCCCTTGGATCGCACATCGACGAAGTACCGAACGGTGGGGACTACGACGGTCCGGTGGGTTCGATGGGGGCGATAGAAGTCCTCAAAATCTTTTCGGAAAACAACATTACCACGCAGCATCCTTTGGAAGTGATCATCTTCACCAACGAGGAAGGCGGAGTCATCGGAAGCCGCGCCTTGGTTGGGTCGTTATCTAATGAAGCCTTACAGGTCGTCAGCAACAGCGGCCTGACACAGTATGAAGGCATCAAATTGCTCGGAGGTTACCCTGAGCGGATTCCTGAGATGAAAAGAACGCGGGGAGATCTGGCTGCATTTTTGGAGCTTCACATTGAGCAAGGCGGGATCTTGGATGCTGAAAAGCTGGACATCGGAATTGTAGAAGGCATTGTCGCGATCGAGTGGTGGGAGTTCACCTTTGTGGGAAAAGCCAACCATGCCGGCACTACGCCTATGAATAAGCGAAATGATCCTATGCTGCCCGCCGCGCGCTTTGTATTGGCCGTAAATGAAATTGTCAATAGCCACGAAGGAAGGCAAGTAGGAACTGTCGGAAAAATACAGGCTTTTCCCGGTACAGGAAATGTCATCCCTGGTGAGGTCAAAGTAAACGTGGAGCTTCGGGATCTTTCCTCCGAAAAGATATGGAACATCTACGCCGAGCTTGAAGCGAAAGCTACCGAACTGGCCTCGACGAGTGAAACCCAACTCGACATCCGTCATATCGAAGTAGCCAGCAAACCCGCTTTGGCAGATCCGATGATCCGCGAGATCATCAAAACTCAAGCAGAGAAACTGGGACTTTCTACAAAAAGTCTCCCCAGTGGCGCAGGTCACGATGCGCAGGAAATGGCTCGCATTGCATCCATGGGCATGATTTTCATTCCCAGCAAAGACGGAATCAGCCATGCTCCCGCAGAGTTTTCATCCAAAGAGGACATCGCCAACGGCGCCAACGTTTTACTGCAGACGATTCTCGCTTTGGATCAAAAACTGAACTCAAAAAATTAAAGCATCTTGACTTTACTACATCAACTTCGCAAACAAGTTGATTTTTCAAAAATTTAATACTTTGTACTCTGCGCGATTAGGTTCAAGCAGACTTAAATCAAAATTTTCTCACACAGAAATACAGAACATGAATAATACTCAAATCGAAAATATCTCACTTTCCTACCTCCAACTTTCAGACTACCAAGAACTGAAGGACACCATGGTCGATAGCTATGCAACTATGGCAGAAGCCTATTGGCGAGAAGATCAAATTCAAATTCTTTTGAACAAATTTCCGGAAGGCCAAGTCGTCATTCGGATCAACAATCAGCTCGCAGGATGCGCGCTGTCCATCGTCGTGGATGAAGATCAGCTCGAAGGGGAGCACACCTACAAAGGGATCACGTCCAATTTCACCTTCGACAAACACAACACCAAGGGCGACTTGCTCTATGGGATCGATGTTTTCATCAAACCTGAATTTCGAGGACTGAGATTGGGCAGGCGACTGTATGACTACCGGAAAGAACTTTGTGAAAAACTGAACCTGAAAGGCATCGTCTTTGGCGGACGGATTCCAAATTATCACAAATATGCCGCTACCATGTCTCCAAAAGAGTACCTCGAAAGAGTCAAGCTCAAGGAGATTCACGATCCCGTTTTGAATTTCCAGTTGGCCAACGACTTCCATCCAGCGCGGATACTCCATAACTACCTCGAAGGTGACACCGCCTCTAGTGACTTTGCCGTGCTACTCGAATGGGACAATGTGTACTATCAAAAGCCTGACAAAAGAGCTTCCCGAAAAAAGACCATTGTCAGACTTGGATTGATCCAATGGCAAATGCGCCTCTACGAGAATCTGGACGAACTGATGCAGCAGGCCGAATATTTTGTGGATGCGGTATCCGCCTATCGCTCTGACTTTGCCCTTTTCCCTGAGCTCTTCAATGCCCCGCTGATGGCGGAGTTCAACCACCTGAGCGAAGCCCAAGCGGTACGGGGATTGGCTAAATACACCGACGAAATCGTCAGACGATTTTCGCGACTTTCCGTGGAGTACAACATCAATATCATCACCGGCTCTATGCCTAAGATAAAGGATGACAAACTCTATAATGTGGGCTATCTCTGCCGACGCGACGGATCAATTGATTTCTACGAAAAACTCCACATCACGCCACTGGAGTCCAGAGTTTGGGGAATGCGGGGAGGAAACAGCCTGAAGGCATTTGACACGGATTGCGGTAAAATCGGTGTCTTGATCTGCTACGATTGCGAATTTCCTGAGCTCAGTCGAATCCTGGCAGATCAGGGCGTGAACATTCTTTTTATCCCCTTCCTCACTGATACCCAAAATGGCTACTCAAGAGTTCGGAACTGCGCGATGGCGCGGGCTATCGAAAACGAATGCTATGTCGCCATGGCTGGTAGCGTGGGAAACCTTCCCAAAGTCCATAACATGGACATGCAATACGCCCAGTCCATGGTGATTACGCCCTGTGATTTTCCGTTTCCCAGCAATGGGATCAAAGCAGAAGCTACGCCGAACAATGAAATGACTTTGATTGCAGATGTGGATTTATCCTTGCTCAAAGAACTGAATGAATTTGGCAGCGTTCAAAATCTGAAGGATCGACGCAAGGATCTATTCGAACTGCGTCAAATTGGAGGCAAGTGAATCCTGGGAGAAGTGCTTCTTTTCGAATAGGATTCATTCTAGTGCCAAAAATTTTAATTTGAAAGATCATGAAAACCATCAAGAGAATTCATAAAGCAGAATATCGACCCATAGCAGATCTGGTGACTTACTGTCCGATGCCGACCCAAAGCCTGCAGCAAATCGACCCGTTTATCTTCCTGAATCACCACGGATTCCAGACCTATCCAGCACCAAACCAAGGCTTGCCTTTTGGTCCGCATCCGCATCGGGGCATGGAGACGGTGACTTTTATCCTAAAAGGCGACATCATGCACAAAGACTCTTCTGGCCATGAATCGGTTATCGGACCGGGTGGAGTACAGTACATGACTGCCGGAAGTGGACTGATCCACGCAGAGGTTTCAAGCGATGAATTCAAACGAGACGGCGGCGACTTGGAGATTTTGCAGCTTTGGCTAAATCTGCCAGCAGCAAAAAAAATGACAGAGCCTAGCTACGTCGGGCTTCAAAAAGATGGCATCCCGACTTTTGAACTAGACAAGGGAAAGGTGAAAATCCAGCAACTGTTTGGGGAATGGGATGGGGTGAAAGGTGCTTTTGAGGGAAATTTCCCGATTACCCTGAGCACGGTATATCTGAAGCAAGGCGGAACGTTTGAAAGAAAGATTCCGGCGGATCAAAACGTGTTTTGCTATCTGGTACGGGGAGTGCTCAAAGTAAACGGAACCGAGGTGATGTTTCGCAACTTGGTCGAGTTCGCGAATGACGATGAAAAAATCGAAATCGAAGCGCTCGAAGTTTCGGTCTTGATCTTTGGCCATGCCGCCCCGTTTAATGAACCTATGGTCGCCCAAGGGCCATTTGTGATGAACACCCAAGAGCAGATCCAAGAAGCTTACCAAGATTACCGAGACGGAAAGTTTGGCAGCTGGGATCACTGATCAGCTGTCGATAATGTCCTGAGAAATCGTGCGGTAAATCTCGGCTATCTGCTCATTGAAGTTCAGAAATCGATGATGTTCCTCCATCGTCTCGTAGTCCTCCCGAATGGCCGGGCCTGTCTGGGCGTTTTTCGCGCCGATTTGCAGGCTTTTTGAGATTGTCTCGATGATCAGCGGCTTAAGCATCTCGAAGTCCAGCCCTTGGCGCCTCATGATCTCCTCTGAGATCCGGATCATGTGATTGGTAAAATTGCTGGCAAAAACCGCGGCCACATGCACCGCCTTTCGGTCTCTGGAGCGAACTAGGTAAGTCAGCGGAGAAAGGCTCTTTGCCAGCTTTTTCAATTTCTGAAGCGCTCCTTCGTCATCCGATTCCACCAAAAAGGGGACCTCATCCATGTCGATCTTTTTTCCCCTGGTAAAAGACTGAAGCGGATACAGAATCCCCATATAGCTCGCCGAGCTATATCCCAACACGTCCAACGATATGGCACCGGAAGTATGAACCAAGATGCTTCCCTCCGGCAAAATCACCTCATCGGCAACTTCTGAGATTGCGTCGTCCTTGACCGCGAGGATAAAGAATTCAGCCTTGCTTTCCGAAAAATCAAGGTTATCCTTAGGTTCAGCGGAATACACCCGCTCGGTAATTTGGGTCGCTTTTCCCAAATCTCTGGCATACACTTCCGTGACCTCATGACCCGCATCCTCCAAGGCTGGAGCCAAATGCCAGGCGACATTTCCAGCACCCAAGATGGCTATTTTGAACTTCATGGCGGAATTAAGCCAATTTTGCACAAAAGAAAAAGCCATCCCAAATGATTCGGGATGGCCTTTTCGTATAGGTATCGTTTCGTCTTACACGTGCAGTGCTCTATTGTCAGTTGCTGCCAAGCAAGCTTCTTTGAAAGCCTCGGTATAGGTCGGGTGCGCGTGGGACATTCTGGAAATATCCTCTGCAGAAGCGCGGAATTCCATCGCCACTACTGCCTCGGCAATCATGTCGGCAGTTCGCGGGCCGATCATGTGCACGCCTAGGATTTCGTCAGTCTCGGCATCAGCCAGTACTTTGACCAAACCGTCGGTGTCCATCGAAGCTCTTGCACGGCCAGAAGCCATGAAAGGAAATTTGCCGGTTTTATATTTGACACCTTTTTCCTTCAGCTGCTCTTCAGTGTATCCCACCGCAGCAACCTCCGGCCAAGTATAGACGACACCGGGGATCAGGTTGTAATTGATATGCGGCTTTTGTCCAACCAAGGTTTCTGCTACGAAAACACCTTCTTCTTCCGCCTTGTGAGCGAGCATAGCGCCTTTCACCACGTCGCCAATCGCGTAGATGTTTGGCACGTTGGTTTGTAGGTGATCGTTTACTTCGATCTGTCCTCGGTCGGTGATTTTTACTCCGGCAGCCTCAGCATTCAAGCCCTCGGTGTAGGGTTTTCTACCGATGGATACCAAGACATAATCGCCTTTGATCTCCACAGTTTCGCCTTTACCGTTATCTGCTTTTACCGTGACTTCGTTGCCTTTGCTCTCGACAGCAGTCACTTTGTGCTTCAAATAGAATTCGAAACCGATCTTTTTCAAAGACTTCTGAAGCTCCTTGCCCATGGTGCGATCCATGGTCGGGATCAGGGAATCCATGAATTCAACGACGGAAACTTTTGCTCCCAATCTTGCATATACTGATCCGAGCTCCAATCCGATCACACCACCGCCAATAACGACCAGGTGTTTTGGAACTTCTTTCAGATTCAAGGCCTCTGTGGAGGTGATGACCCGGTCTTTGTCCAGCTTGATAAAAGGCAATGAAGAAGGCTTGGAACCAGTGGCAATGATGATGTTTTTGCCTTGGATTTCCGAGGAAGTGCCATCATCTTTGGTGACTTTCACAGTGGTTGCATTCGCGAATGAACCCAAGCCCTGATGCACGTCGATCTTGTTTTTCTTCATCAAATACTGGATGCCATCCGTATTTTGCTTCACCACATCATTCTTACGCGTGATCATCTGGGAGATATCCGCACTCAGATTGGACAAGTTGATGCCGTGGGTTTTGAAGGTATGGGCAGCATTGTGGTAATGCTCGGAGGAATCTAAAAGCGCCTTGGAAGGGATGCAGCCTACATTCAGGCAAGTTCCTCCGAGGCTTGAGTATTTCTCAACAATTGCGGTCTTCATGCCAAGCTGCGCACAGCGAATCGCTGCAACATATCCACCCGGCCCAGAACCAATTACTATGACGTCGTACATTATTTTAGATTTTAGTAGTGAGTAGCAAGTATCAAGACTCGCTCTTACTTTAAATTGAAATATTATTGTTTCAAGATTGGGAACGTAAACAATGAGCTCAATTGAATACGTCCCCTTCTTGATACTTTGTACTAGATACTAGCTACTATTTACACTCCAAACATCAACCTCGTCGGATCTTCGAGCAGCTGCTTCACGCGAACGAGGAAGCTGACAGACTCACGGCCGTCGATGATGCGGTGATCGTAAGAAAGCGCCAAGTACATCATCGGAAGGATTTTCACCTCGCCGTTGACAGCCATCGGGCGCTCGACAATGTTGTGCATTCCAAGGATAGCGGACTGTGGAGCATTGATGATCGGTGTAGACATCATAGACCCGAAGATCCCGCCATTTGTCAAAGTGAAGGTGCCGCCAGTCATCTCTTCGATGGAGAGCTTGTTGTCTCTGGCTTTGCCAGCAAGTCTGACGATTTCCTTTTCGATCTGGTCAAATGACATGGCTTCGGCATTTCTGATCACCGGCACCACCAAGCCTTTCGGCGCGGATACCGCGATGGAAATGTCACAAAAATCATTGAACACTATTTCGGTGCCGTCAATCTGAGCATTCACACTTGGCCACTCTTTCAAAGCCACGCAAACGGCCTTGGTGAAGAAGGACATAAAGCCCAAGCCTACACCGTGCTTCTCTTTGAATTGGTCTTTGAACTTGGATCGGAGATCCATGATTGGCTTCATGTTCACCTCGTTGAAGGTGGTGAGCATGGCAGTTTCATTTTTCACAGCTACCAGGCGACGGGAAACGGTCTTTCTCAAAGAAGACATCTTCTCTCTTCGCATGTTTCTGGCGCCAGGAGCGGCTGGAGCAGCCTCGGCAGCTTTTGCTGCTGGAGCGGCGGCCGGCTGTGTCGCAGGAGCTGGTTTTTGAGCACCCAATGCGTCCTCTTTGGTGATTCTTCCGTCCTTGCCTGAGCCTGACACTGCTGAGGATTGGATGCCTTTTTCTGCCAAAATCTTGGAAGCGGCCGGAGACGCATGTCCAGACGCATAAGTTGAAGCTGAAGGCGAGGCTGCCGCGGGTGCTGCAGAAGGGCTGGATGCCGGTGCAGAAGCTGCTGCCGGAGCGGCGTCAGTTACTTCGATCTTGCAGATCAGTCCGCCGATCTCGAGGACATCGCCTTCTTTGGCCACTTGTCTCAGAATTCCGGTTGCTTCGGCAGGAAGTTCAAAAGTTGCTTTGTCAGAATCCACCTCGGCGATGATCTCGTCCAAGGTCACAAAATCGCCGTCTTTCTTGATCCAATTTGCCAAGGTCACTTCGGTGATGGACTCGCCCACAGTAGGGACGATCATCTCCTTTACCTCACCGCTTGGAGCAGCTTTTGCCGCCGCAGCAGGGGCTTCAGCAGCGGGAGCCGGGGCAGATGCCGAAGCGCCTTCAGACTCTTCGATCACACAGATCAAGCCGCCGATCTCGACGGTGTCACCCTCTTGGGCTACTATTTTCAGGATACCAGCCGCTTCGGATGGAAATTCAAAAGTTGCTTTGTCGGATTCCAGTTCGCAGATGATCTCGTCCAGCTGCACGGAGTCTCCGTCCTTTTTAAACCATTGCCCAACGGTGACTTCAGAGATGGATTCTCCCACGGTGGGCACTTTCATTTCTTTGCTCATGGTCTTATGTTTTTCCCTTCGGGTTATTTTGGAAGGAGGTTAAGAATGATTTTTTATAAAAAAAACCACCCCGGACAAAGCCGGGGCAGTGTTCAAGATTAGATTTTCAGCGCCTGAGAAACAATGTTTTTCTGCTCTTCCACGTGGACTTTGTTATATCCCGTGGCTGGAGAAGCACTCGGCTTACGGGCAATGAGATTCATCGGAAGCTCCTTGTAAAGCAATCTCAAGAGGTAATTCCAATAGCCCATGTTTTCCGGCTCTTCTTGTACCCAAACGACTTCAGCTCCCTGGTATGACTTCAAAAGGTCAAGGATCTGTGTTTTAGGAAGTGGGTGAAGCTGCTCTATTCTAACGATCGCGACATTTTTGATCTTTTCTTTTTCACGCGCTTCTTCTAGATCGTAATAGATTTTTCCAGAGCAAAGTACCACGCGCTTCACGTCGCTGGCTAGAACGGTCGTATCAGGAAGCACTTCTCTGAATCCACCAGAGGTAAATTCGGAAATAGGAGATACTACTTTTGGATGTCTCAAAAGTGACTTTGGAGACATAACGATGCATGGCTTTCTAAACTCCCAAGCCAGCTGCCTTCTGAGCATGTGGAAAAAGTTAGAAGGTTCGGTGATGTTCGCTACGACCATGTTGTATTCGGCCGAAAGCTGGAGAAAGCGCTCAGGACGGGCATTGGAGTGCTCCGGCCCCTGGCCTTCGTAGCCATGTGGAAGCAGCATCACCAAGCCGTTCATTTTCTGCCATTTGGATTCTCCGGATGAAATGAACTGGTCGATCATCGTCTGTGCTCCATTGGCAAAGTCGCCGAATTGTCCTTCCCAGATGGTCAAAGAATGAGGATTGGCCATGGCGTATCCGTATTCAAACCCCAATACAGCATACTCCGAAAGCAGGGAATTGTAGATGTAGAAAGGCCCCTTTCTGTCCTTCATCTCACGAAGAGAGTTGTAAGGCTGATTGGTGTTTGCATCGTGTATCACCGCATGTCTATGAGAAAAAGTTCCTCGCTGCACGTCCTGGCCGGTAAGTCTCACGGTCTTTCCTTCCAAGAGCAAGGATCCATAGGCCAGCAATTCGGCAGAAGCCCAGTTCAGTTCTTTGGTTTCAAAGAACATGTCCTTCCGCTGTTTCATCTGCGCTTCGATCTGCTTGATCGGCTTGAAGCCTTTCGGGATAAAAGTCAAGGCATCGGCCACCTTTTGGATGGCATCGGCTGAGATGCTTGTATCGGGAGACTTTTCAAAATCTGCCGACGTAGATCTTCTCAGGTTTGCCCACTCTCTTTCAAACTTGGTCGCTTGGTAAGGAAGCGGATTTTCTTTGACCATGTTCAGACGATCTTGGAGCAGCTGACGAAACTCCTCGTCCATTTGCGCGGCGATCTTCGCATCAAAATCCCCACGATCAGTCAATTTCTTGACGTAGATCTCTCTTGGGTTTGGGTGCTTAGAGATGATATTGTAAAGCTCGGGCTGAGTGAATTTAGGTTCATCGGACTCATTGTGACCATGACGTCTGTAGCAGACCATATCCACAAAAATATCCTTACTGAATTTTTGGCGGAATTCTGCGGCTAGTCTGGAAGCAAATATTACGGCTTCAGCATTGTCACCATTCACGTGGATCACTGGTGCATCGATGATCTTGGCAACGTCCGTACAATAAATGGACGTTCTGGCATCGTCAAAATCCGTGGTAAAGCCTACCTGATTGTTGATCACAAAGTGGATGGTTCCACCTGTATTGTAACCTTTCAAGCCTGCCATCTGTGTGACTTCATACACGATGCCTTGACCAGCGACTGCAGCGTCTCCATGGATCAGGATTGGTAGGGCTTTGGTCGCGTCATGCTTGTAGGCATGATCAATCTTGGCACGCATGAAGCCTTCGACTACCGGATTTACCGCTTCCAGGTGGGAAGGGTTTGGAGCAAGCTTCAAGTGAACTTTGTTGTTTTCAGGAGTGACAATGTCAGACGAATAGCCCATGTGATACTTCACATCCCCATCGCCCATGGTCAAGTCCGGCTTGGCTGTACCTTCAAACTCTGAGAAGATCTGCTCATAGGTCTTACCCATAATGTTGGCCAAGACATTCAACCGGCCACGGTGCGCCATACCAATCATCACCTCTTCCACTCCAAACTGCGCGGCAGTGTTGATCACCGCGTCAAGGAAAGGAATAGTGCTTTCGCCACCTTCAAGCGAGAAACGCTTTTGTCCGATATATTTGGTGTGAAGAAAATTTTCAAAAACTACCGCCTGGTTCAATTTAAAAAGAATACGCTTTTTCTCATCATGAGAAGGATTGAAGGCAAGCGCTTCCTTTTCGACTTTGGTTTTGAACCAGTCAAGCATTTCTGCATCGCGTATATATAGATACTCAAAACCCATCGGGCCTTCGTAGATCGTCTTGAGTGCAGCTAGGATTTCCGTCAGGGTAGCGGTTCCGATTCCGATCTCATTGCCAGCCTGGAACACCGTTGCCATATCTTCCTGACCCAACCCGAAATACTCCGGATCGACCATTGGCTTCCTGTCTCGACGCTCTCTGACGGGATTGGTTTTGGATTTCAAATGGGCTCTGGAGCGATAAGCGTGGATCAAAGCACGAACTTTGATTTCCTTCGGAAGTTGTTCCATGTCCATGATGGTCCCGGGAGTAGCCAACGCACCGTTCTTAGGTACCGGCTTGGTTGCCAGCTCGGGTTTTCCGCTTCCGTTTTCCTCGGCACCATAGTTGGTCAAAGCGAAATCAAACCCGTCAAAAAATTCCTTCCAGCTTGGGTCTATTGCAGCAGGTTCATTTTTGTAAGATGCGTAAAGCTCATCGATATATGAGACGTGCGCATTTGCGATAAAGGAGAATTTATCCATCATTCATTATTTGAGAACTGGACAAAGCTAAGCCCTGTGATCCGGAATAAAAAATTGCCTATTTGCCTTTACAAATATAAAAAACAAAAAACTGCCCAAAAAAAAAGCAGTGCCAAATGGCACTGCTTTTAAGTACAAATACGAATTGTTTGCGATCCTTATTCTACATCAACAAAATATTGGAAAGGAGAATCGTAGAAAACAGCACCAGCAACGTTAGTTGTTACATTACTCGAATTGAAACTTCTTCCTTTTTTGTCATTAAGAATCAACCGGAATTCGAAAACATCTCCTTTTTTAAGGTAGGCCGCATCCAAACCTACAGCAGCAAGCGCTTCCGCAGCAGTGATAACAAAAGACGTACGAAGGAATCTCGAATCTGCATTCGCCGCGAAATCCGATGCGCTCAAAGTCTTCACTTTGGCATCGCCTCCTTTAGGAGTATACTCAAGGCCTACCCCTGTGATTAGACGACGATGTCTCACCATAATCTCAACCGTCTCAACCGTCGCCCCGTCTTCGATATCCACAGCCTCCAAGGTCAACGCAAAGGTCGATTTACCTAGGTCGGCGAGCTGAAAATCAACACTGGTACGTGCAATAGTTCTCAAATAAGCACCAGTATCAAACGTACTATATGGAATGTTAGGTTCCACAGTATCTCTACAAGAACTCAGAAAGATGAGCGCTAATGCAAGCAGCCCAAAACTATATCTTAACTTTTTCATTGTCTCTTTCTTTATCAGTTAATAAATCCATGGTGATCCTGGGTTCGTATCCCAGAAAACCTGCACTCCCACATTCGCCTTTTGGACAGCATTTGTGTTCGTCACCATGTAATTGTTAGGATACAGGAATGATCTCACAAACACCCCTGGATCAGCTTCCAAGCCAGGCTGCAACTTTGCTGGCTTACCTGTTCTTCTGTAAAGATTATAAGCTTCTTTACCGTTACCGTAGAGACCTAACCAATACTCAAGACCAATCACATTCATCTTTGCGTCAGCTGTTGCTGCTGCATCAAATTGTCCTCCAACATAGGCTATATAGCTATCTCTTTGAGTCGCATGCTGATCATTTGTAATCGAGCTAAGAACAACAGCACTTTCTGCAGATGCCAATGCAAACGATCTTACATAATTGATGTTTTTGGTCAAAGCAGAAGTCAAGTAGGTTTTAGCATCGCCGGTAGTACCCAATGTAAGTGCAGCCTCTGCTAACATAAAGTCAACATAAGATGCGAGCATGATCGGATGAATACCTTGTCCCTTAGCTCCCAAAGCTGGATTGTTTACCGGAACTCCACTGTTGTTGTCAAAACGACCTCCAGCTGGATAGACTCCATAAGCGGTTCTTTTCAACCCATCTGGTGGAATTCCATCCGGATCCAAGTGATCTCTACCCCAGTATCCTTTGTTCCCAGCAGGATTACAATACGGGAAACTGCCTACCAAATAGTGCGGAGGCGCGATTTGAGACACACATTCCTGCTCATCTACATTGGTGGTATTGGTCAGCACCTGACGATACATGTAATATTTCACTCGTGGATCATCAAACCCTTTTTCGACCGTCAAATGGTGCATAAAATGGGTTGATTGGTAGTCCCCGCCCCCTGAAGTATACTGTCCTGCAAACTTTGGATGTCTGGAATCTGGATCTGCCGCAGTCGTACCAAAACGGAAAACGAAGTCATCGCCTGTGCCTATCATGTTATTTTCTGCAATCAATGCATTGATACCCGATTTAGCGCCAGCAGCGTCCACAAGTTTAGTATTCAAGAAATAACGAAGCTTCAAGGTGTTGATCAATTTGATCCAACGTGTATAATTCCTGCTGTAGAAGTAATCATTTGGCGCACCTGCAGTAGGCGCAGTAAAATGACCTGCAGCTTCGTTCAACAGGGCAAAGGCAGCGTCATAAACTGACTTACCCGAGTCTGTTTTAGGACTAAAATTACTGGCATCAATAGCCTCTGTGTACGGGACATCGCCATACGAATCTACCAAGTCAAACAAGACCATTGCCTTGATCGTTTTAGCGATACCTAAGTGACGTTGAAAGTTCGCTTCTTCAGCCAATGGCTCCAGGAACTTGACATCTGCCAAGATATTTGAATAACCATCTGTCCAATACCCATTAGTTTCAATAGCGGTATAAGCATTACTATAGAGGGCAGAACCTTGGTTGATCTGACGAGTAAGTCTAGCCCCATCATCTGACACTCCATACCACAGATCCTTGTAATCCAATTGGATTCTATTGAGCAGGAAATCCGGAGATGCTGTCTCTGCAGTAACTGCATTTGGGCTATCCAGCAGTTCATCCAATTTCTCATCGCAAGACGTCGCAAATAACAAAGTAGTCGCAGCTGTCAAGCCATATATAAATCTTTTCATTTTCATATCCATTTAGGGTTAGAAAGTAAGGGTTAACGTTCCACCCATTCGCTTTGAGCTAGGTCCAGTCACGAAGTCAAATCCAAGACCGTTGCCTACACCAGTACCCAATACATCCACATCAAAGTTCATGTTTGGAGGGAAGTTAAGTGCTAGAAACCAAAGGTTTGTACCGCTTAGGGCAATAGAAGCTCTCTTGAATGGAGTCTTTGCCATGAGCGTATTTGGCAATTGATAGGCAAGAGAGATTTCTCTCAAGCGGACCATAGACCCGTCGAATACGTTTGGCTCGTCATTTCCACTCTGGTAGCCGGAGAAGAAGTAGTCAGATGCAGAAACTTGGTAGTCGTTTGGAATGTACTTAGGAGTTCCATCGGCATTGTTTCCATCCTGTCTCACACCTGGCATGATGAAAGTCATCTCTCTATCCGCATCTGGATCCTTTGTCACCCCACGGGCGAGAGTTGCAGTAACTGTGTTAGAGTACACCGCACCCTTATGTCTGTATTCCAACATAAAGTTGAAAGTGAGACCTTTGTATGAGAAGGAGTTAATCCACGAGCCATTCCAAGCTGGGTTAGGATCACCTAACACGACAAGCTCCGAAGTTTGCTTTTGAATACCATTGGAAAGGATAATCGGCTGTCCTGTCGCAGGATCACGGTCGAAACCGATACCTTTGATCACGTTGAAAGGCTGACCTGGAATCGCGAAGTTACCAAGTGTAGTATAGCCTGCTACAACTACCTCTTCCAAACCACCACCAAGTTCTATCACTTCACTTTCATACTTGGACCAGTTGATGGTAGAATTCCACTCAAAACCTGATGCAGTAGAGATTGGTGTTACTGTAGCCTGTAACTCTGCACCTCTAGTTCTGATCTTGCCGATGTTAATCGCGGTAGTCGTAAATCCAGTAGCCGGGTCAATAGGAGATCTGGTGATCAAATCCTTGGTATTCTTTTCGTATAAAGAGATGTCAAATCTCAATTTATTATTGAACATGACACCTTCTACACCAAACTCCAACTCCCCATGAAGTTCTGGCTTCAGGTTTGGATTACCCAGTGTGTTGGATACCGCATGCGTTGTAGTTACCTGTCCGTTTACATCGAATGCTCTGGCAGACTGAGCCAATACATTACGCGTGCTATAAGGTGAAGGGTAACCTGCTGAGGTACCATAACCCAGTCTCAGTTTCAAATCATTCAAAGTGGAAGAACTCCAATCAAATGCCGTGGTAGGAATGAAGGACACCGATACACCTGGATACATGATGCTGCGGTTCTCTTTCTCTACCGTAGAAGTCCAATCATTTCTGGCAGAAAGGTTAAAGAAGAGGTAGTCATCGTAATCCAAAGTCACGTTGGCATAGATACCATATCTTCTCTCTTCTTGCGTATAGTTCAATGCGTTTCCAGAATACGCATCGGTGTTCGCTGAGGTCTGGAAATTGGAATGCCTAAACAAACCGAAGGCCAGCTGTCCCTGTGATGCTATACCGTTTTGATCATAGGTATCATAGCGAGAGTTTCCTCCCAGTAACGCACTCATACCAAACTTGTCGCTGATTTCCTTCTTCCAGTTCAAGATCAGATCCTGATTCCAGATCGTATTGTTGATGTTAATAGATCGGTAGTAGCCATTTCTAGTGGTCAAGTCCGAAGTCGCGCCACCTTTGTTGTATCTCACTTCCTGCAATTCTGAATACGTATCCAGACCTAGCCGATAGGTTACCGAAAAGTCATCGTTGATATCATAGTTAACCGACGTGGAATTGAAGAATCGTTTTACATCGGAGGTATTGGTGTAGTACTTCACCAACCAGTTTGGATTGGTGATATCATTGCCACCTCTATAATAGACCGAGCTTTTGTCGATTGGGTTTTCATAAGGAAGACCTGCCAAATCTACCGACCGTGGTGTAAACAACACGTGTCCGAATACAGATGGAATAGCACTACCAGAACCTGAGGATGCATTGACCGGAGGGGACTGCAAATCGGTAATTGCAAAGGTAAAGGACGAGTTCACCGACAACTTATCTGATATCGCAGAATTTATGCCCAACCCAAAATTGAATTTATCCAGCTCGTTTCCAGGAACATACCCTTCATCTTTGGTGTAACCAAAACTTGCGCTGAAGCCCGTTCTGTCAGATCCGCCAGCAACTTGCACCGAAGTATTGGATACCAATCCAGTGCGGAAGAAAATCTCAGAAGGATCCGCGTACGCTTTGTATTCGTAAGGAATAGCGCCTCTTGGATTAGTTGGAGAAACAAGCGCATCGTCTCTAAATTCAGGAAACGCATCGCGAACCGCGGCTACAGAAGATGTAGCATACGGATGTAGTACAGTCGTCCCCAGATCCATTCTACCTCCAAAGTTTGAGAAGAAGAATCCATTTCCCTGCTGGAAACCATTACCGTAGATCTGACCATAAGTTGGCAATGATGCCGCCTCATTGGTAAAGAAAGACTGATTGACCGTCACTTCGCCTGCTTTTCTCTTGGATGCACCAGACTTGGTAGTGATCAGGATAACCCCGTTGCGGCCTTGATCACCATAAAGTACGGTCGCAGAGAGACCTTTCAGTACAGACATGCTCTCGATGTTGTTTGGATCAATATCCAAAAATCGGGAAGAAGTCGCTGCACCGCCGGTGGAGAAACCGTTTTGTGAGTTGGTGCCCGTGTTGAACGGCACGCCATCCACTACAAACAGCGGCTGGTTAGATCCAGTAGCTGAAGAGTAGCCGCGGATTACCATGTTAGTACCGGATCCGGACATACCATTGGTTGAGGTGATGTTAACCCCTGGTACTTTTCCTTGTAGTACTCGTGCTACGTCAGCCTCCGGACGATTCTCCAGCTGCTCGTTGCCCACTGATGTTACGGCGTAACCCAGTGCCTTCTTTTCCCTTTCGATACCGATCGCAGTGACTACCACTTCGGATAGTTGCGACGCGTCAGTCGTCAGGGTGATGTTGACTACGGATCGATTGCCGATCGCCTCTTCCTGGGTCTTGAGACCCACGAAAGAGTAAATCAAGACATCAGATCCCGCTGGTACGGTGATGGAGTAGTTACCATCCAGATCGGTGGTAGTACCCACTGTCGTACCTTTCACGAGAACTGTTGCCCCTGGCAACCCAAGTCCGTCTTCCTCGGAAATTACCGTTCCGGTAATTACCCGTTGCTGCGCTGATACCTCATTACTGAGGATCATGGTGAAAAGCGCAACAACCAAGAGTAAAGCTTTTCTCATAAGGTGTTTAGTTTAGTTGATATCAGTAAATAAAATTTATTATCTGATAATTTCAAAAGCGGTAAAAAATTTGTCCAAACGGCGAGAAAGTCGAATTATTTGGTAGCAACCCGCTTTGTTAACAATTTTTAACCAAAAAGTATCGGCAAGTTAATATTGACAGAATAATATTCCGCGCTATGCCCAAAAAAGCAAAATTGAAAAATAATTTAAAATTGTAAAAAAAAATTTTTTGGGTCTCAAAACACCTAAATTCTCAATTTTTAAGAATAATATTCGCTTTTTGGCCCTAAAAAATTAATAAAATTTCATTTCTAATGAATTTTCAAATTTGAAAAATTGTCTTTTTGTCTTTTCCCAAATATCCTGTTCAAATTCATCAACATTTTTCAACATTTTTTGCAGAAATAGAAATAATTGGTTCCATTTATTGCGTGATTTTCATTTCTAAAAGGAATATTTAAGAGTGAAGGCTGCCTCGTCCCACCAAAGACCTGTGAAATCCACAAAATTATATGCGGGCTTCCAGTCAAAACTCAAATAGATATTCGTATTGTGAAAGTTATGCTCCAAGCCCGTTATAAAATCCACCCCGAAGGCCCCGTAATCCTGCGTAGGTTTGCTAACCCAAGGCGGCTCCCCCTTGTCTTTGGTCCACTTCCCGTAGTGTGCTCCCCCTCCTAGATACCATTCCATTCCACGAAATTCCCGGATGTCCATGTGATATTCATAGAGCAGTGCGACGTTCCATCCTTTCCATCGATTGAAAACCATCAGCTCCACTGCTGAATTATCTGTGACAAATCGCTTGAGTGATCCGCCTAGGGAAGTTCCGACCCGGACACCAACCATCGTATTGTAGTACCCTTGCTGGGCCTTAGCCGGGGAGCTATAAAGAATCAAGGCCATGCAAATAATGGCCAAGGTGCATAAAAATGATTTTTTCAAACGGTGACAGGTTAGATACTGTCAAAAAGTAAAAACTTTTTCGGGAGTAAAACAAAAATCCAAGGGTACATCGTGCGCATCTGGTTGAATTCTCTCCTCGGGTCCGTAAAAGCTAAGTCCGATTTTGATCACGCCCGGATTCAATTTGCTCAAAAATGAATCATAGAACCCCTTCCCAAAACCAACCCGGTTTCCCGCCAGGTCATAGGCCAGGAGAGGAACAAATACGACTTCGATTTTGGCCGGTGATACTTTAAGAGATTCCTGGGGCACCGGAATTCCCCACTCATCGAGAAAAAAAGCCGCCTCTTTGGGAAGTTTTAGTGTCTCTAGTTCTGTCTCACCCTTATTCACCTGCGAAGTGTAGAGCGTCTTTTCCATTTGCTCCAAAGACTCCAAGATGTAAAAAGTGTTCACCTCATTGAAACGATCGATAGGAAAGAACAGGTGGAAATGCTGGAGGTGACTTTTGTCTGCAAGCCAAGTCAGAAATTGCAAGTTGATTGCCTGAGAATTTGCTTCGATTACAGCAGGCTGAAGGCCTTTTCGCAATTGTCGGTAAGCAGAGCGGAGATCTTTTTTTGTTTTCATCGATATTCCAACACCATCATATTAAAATCCAGTGGATCAAAGCAGGCCAGCAGGTCATCGATCAAGCTCGGACGAGCAAGGTAAAATTGCATCATATTAACAACCCGCTCCTGCGGTGTTCCTCCGGGCGCAGCAAACTCCAACACCGCCCTTGCCCGATCCAACTCGACCTGTAGCTTTCTTTCCTCCGCCTTTCTCAATTTTGAAGCCAACTGATCGATGATCTTCAGACTTCGAACTTTGCCAGCTTGAAATGCCGACCCCAGACTTTGTTCCAAGCCCGCGGCCTCCCTTCCTCTTTTATCCAAAAGCTCAGAAATAGCCTCCTTCTCCTCGCTCAGCGTAAAGTCCGTCGTGGCCTGCTGCTCTACGAAGGATTTTTTCCATATTTCGAAGTCACCAAAAACGTTTTCGGTATTCCATTCCAGCTTTTCAATTTTTCTCAAAACCGGCTCGTCCAAAATCAGCGCAAAATTCCTGGGCAAAACAATCGGAAAAGGAACCCTAAAATTATCGAACACGCCCTTCAATTGTAGCCAATATACCACTTCGGCCGGACCTCCCAAGTAAGCTAAGTTGGGTAAGATCATCTCCTGGTACAAGGGACGTAGCACCACATTTGGACTGAAGCGCTCTGGATTGGAATCGATCAGCGCTTTCATCTCTTCTGCCGAAAACCGGATGTCCGAATTCAAGACTTGAAATTCCTCGCCACTTCGCTCTATCCGTTCCCTAAGGCCATTTTCCAAATAGAAAAAGTTGATCTCTCTGGGAAAAATCTGGCTCTTGTATCCCAATTGTTCCAATTCTTGACTTGCTTTTTGAGCTTGCTCAAAAGGTGCATGATCAAACAAATCTGAGTCGATGACCTGCTTGAAGATCGTCTTAAGTGCCCTATCGTTTCCGTCCACGACGACCAGCCCCTGCTCACCAAAGAGGCCATTGACATATTTTCGGACTGCCTCTCCCAGAGTTTTGCTGCTTCCGTAAGCTTCCCGAAATACCTCCGGCGCAAAATTCACTTCTTTTAAAAGTGCTTGAAAAGCTCCGTCCAGCTTAAAATCCCCGACTGCCCCTTTTTGATCGCTGGCCCATTGGTGTTTTTTCCCATCCAGCTTGAAATAGTTGATCTCGTCAAAGTCATGATCTTCAGTCGCCATCCAATACACTGGCACAAAATGATACTCAGGATAGGCGGCTGCCAGCTTCTTGGCCAAATTGATGGTGGAAACCAGCTTGTAGATAAAGTATAGCGGCCCCGTGAAGAGGTTTAACTGATGCCCAGTGGTGACTGTGAAGGTCTTTTCGCTGAGCAGAGATCCAATATTCTCCACCACGCTATCAGAAATCTCCACACCGTCGTATTGATGCTGCAAGGTCTGATGAAGAATGTCCCGGTTTTCAAGCGAAAATTTTTTAGTCGCTATCGCCTCCCGGAAACTCTCCAACTTGGGCAGGTGAGTGTAGAATGGCCTCAACTGCCCTTTATTTTCTATATAGTCCAAAAAAAATCTCGAAAACTGTCCCGTCTTATTCAGATCTACGCAGTGTTTTTTCATCGGAAAGGGTGAAGTATGTTTGGGAACTCTAACTTAGCGATCCGAACCAAAGTTCGGTTTTTTTTGTAAAAAACAGGACAACTTACATCAATGGCGGAGCTTGGCCTCAAAAATGGAAAAATCCACGGATTATGATGTCCTTTTGAAACAACTTCCACAATCCTACGAGCTAATAATTATTCACCCTGAATGTTTCCGTACCGAAGATTTTTCCTTAACAACGGGCTGCAAGTGATCGTCCACGAAGATCACAGCAGCAAGATTGCCGTATTCAATCTATTATATAAGGTAGGATCGCGGTTTGAAACGCCCGGAAAAACCGGTTTGGCGCACTTCTTTGAGCATTTAATGTTTGGAAGCTCTGCAAATGTGCCAGTCTTTGACCGCGAGCTTGAGCGCGTAGGCGGATCCTGCAATGCGTTCACGAGCCCCGACATCACCAATTATTACATGACCCTCCCTGCGGCAAATATCGAAACCGCCTTTTGGCTGGAATCCGATCGGATGCTCCAGCTCACTCTGAGCGAAAAGACAATTGAGACGCAGCGGAAAGTGGTCATGGAAGAATTCAAGCAGCGCTACCTAAACCAGCCTTATGGCGATGTCTGGCATCACATGAGAAATATGGCGTATGAAAAGCACCCGTATCGCTGGCCGACCATCGGCCAAAATCTAGCTGACATCGAGGGCTACACGCGAGAGGATGTCTGGGATTTTTACCAAACTCACTATCACCCCGCCAACGCGATCCTGGTCGTCGCCGGGAATGTGACCGTTCCTCAAATTGAGCGGCTAGCTGAAAAATGGTTCGGTGCAATTCCAAGCGGTCGAATGTCCACAACCACCATCATCGCAGAACCGCCCCAAAGCGCAAAACGATCGATCGTTCATCAGGCCAAAGTCCCAACCGATGCACTATACAAAGCCTATAAGATGCCAGCCAAAGGGGAGCCCGGGTATCTCGAAGCGGATCTGATCAGCGACCTACTCGGCTCTGGCAAGTCTTCCCTGCTTGAGCAACGGCTCGTCAAAAAGGGTAAAAAATTCGCCTCCGCCGGTGGCTACATCACCGGCTCAGTGGATCCCGGCTTGCTGGTTTTCTCCGGAAAAATGGAATCTGGTATCTCAGCCCAAGAAGCTGAAAAAGCACTTGACGAAGTATTGGTTGAGTTTTTGACGGAAGAGATTTCAGATAGAAACCTCCAAAAAATCAAAAACCAAGGGGAAGCAATGAAGACCTATGAGTCCATTCAGCTGCTCAATCGAGCAATGAACCTCGCCTACTTTGCCCATTTGGGTAATCCTGAACTATATTGGGAGGAATTTATAGAAAAATCAAAAATCGAAGCGCCGCAGATCAAAACCTGGACACACGAACTTCTTCGTGAAGATCAGGCTTCGGTGCTTTACTATCAATCGATAAACTAATGACTCCATTTAGGATAGGCTTTGGATACGATGTCCACCAGCTCCAGCCCGGTTACGACTTTTGGCTGGGTGGGATCAAAGTCCATCACGATAAAGGTGCCGTGGGGCATTCTGACGCCGACGTACTGATTCACGTCATCTGCGATGCCTTGCTCGGTGCGGCCAACATGCGGAATATAGGTTATCATTTTTCTGACAAAGATCCCAAATTCAAAGGTATCGACAGCAAAATCCTGCTGAAGGAAGTCATGAAAATGATCCGGGAAGCAGGGTATGAAGTCGGAAATATGGACACGACGGTTTGCCTCCAAGTGCCCAAGCTGAATCCGCTGATTCCTGAAATGAAAACCTGTCTGTCTGAAGTGATGAATGTTGGCGAGGACGCGATTTCCATCAAAGCAACAACCTCCGAATGGCTGGGATTTGTCGGCAGGGAAGAGGGCATATCGGCCTACTGTACAGCATTGATCTATAAGGTATGAATAAAGTAAAGATCATCACCACTGGAGACGGGTCCCACTCACTCTATCACGAAGCGCTTCAGGAAACCTACCACAACTCTCAGGGCGCCTACCGGGAGGCTATCCACATCTATATGATCTATGGGCTGGACTCTTGGCTGGCGAGAAATCCCCGCAAATACCCTATCCGGATATTTGAAGTTGGTTTTGGCACTGGACTTAATGCTTGGCTAACCTTGGTCTGGGCCGAACAAAACCAGATCCCGGTGCTGTATCATACCATTGAACCCTTTCCGCTGGAAAAAGAAATCTACAGCCAGCTCAACTACATCGAGCACGATAACGGCATCTGGCATTTTCATAAGTATTTCGAAGCCCTTCACAATGCTCCTTGGAATGAGGGAGGCCCTGTTTCGGAGTATTTCAATTTCAAAAAAGATAAAGCCACCCTGGAAGAAGCACAGCTGTACCCCTCCGATGTCGTGTTCTTCGATGCGTTTGCACCAAAAAAACAGCCTGAACTGTGGAGCAAAGACTCGCTGCAAAAGGTCGTCGAAATGATACGTCCAAGCGGGGTATTTATGACCTATTGCGCTACCGGGCAATTGAAGCGCGACCTGGACGCCCTCGGCTTAACTGTTGAAACCGTGCCGGGCCCTCCGGGAAAGAAGGAGATCACGCGAGGCTGGAAGGCTGCTAAGCAGTGATCAGAGGTCAGTTTACAGGACTGCGCCAGTCTACTTCGACGCAGACATAAACTATCGGTGAATTGTCACTTCGAACGCAGGGAGAAATCTTATAATAGCAAGTGTAATGAACATAAGACCTCTCCTATCGTCGAGGTGACTGCTACCAACCTCCTTGACAGCTCGCTGAATCTGGCCTATATTTTGTCTTTACAGCTAAAATCAAAAAAAGAATACCATGCTCAACCTTATCGCCGCACTGCTGTTCTCACTTTTTCAAGCACCTCAACTCGACGGCGCAAAGCTCGAACGAATGGTCCAGGAGCGGGATCAGCTTCATGAGGAATGGAAAAACGCCGAAAGCAAGAAATCAGGGATCTTTGGCAACCGGACCAAAAAGGACATGATCGAAACCAATGAATGGCTAGAGCGGATCATATCCAAAGACAATCAGATCATGGACGAGCTTAGAATGATCGGATCGATCGAAACTACCACGATCACCCAAGACAAAGACGACTACAAATCCATCACACTAACGCTGGAACAAGACGTGCAGGCGCTCAAGCGGGCAGTCGCTGAGCGGGACAAGCAGATCGAATCCAACCTCTCGGACCGTCGAACGATCGAATGGGCTTTGGTCGTTTTTTTCCTCAGCACCTTGGGACTTGGCTACTGGGTATACCGTCTAAAAAAGAGCTAGTTCTGTCCGATCTCGGGAATTTGACTGTAGCAATCCTTCGAGATTCTACGTTGATGGAATCAGCTCTACGACTGAGTCTGAAAAACAAAAAGCCCCCAAATCACTTTGGAGGCCTTTCACACTATGGTCTGTGGTTAATTGATTACACGTAGTTGTTCAACATCACCGGCATCACCAGCATGAGGATATCTTCGTTTGCATTCTGCTCAGCCGGCAGGATCAATCCGGCACGGTTTGGAGCGCTGAATCGCATGCTCACTTCTCTGCAACCCAAGTTGTTTAGCATCTCAACAAGGAACTTCGCGTTGAATCCGATCTCAATGTCCTCTCCGTCATGCTCGCAGGAGAGTCTTTCGTTTGCTTCGTTGGAGAAGTCCAGATCTTCTGCCGATATCATCAGCTCGCTGCCTGTCAACTTCAAGCGTACCTGATGGGTAGTTTTGTTGGCATAGATGGCGATACGACGGAGTGATCCGAGCAATTCCAGACGGTCGATGTTCATTCGGTTAGGATTGTCAACCGGGATTACATTTTCGTAGTCAGGATAACGCTCATCAATCAGACGACAAATCATCTTGATGCTGTTGAATTTGAAATAAGCGTTGGACTGATTGAATTCTACCGTTACCGGCACATTATCACTTGGTAGGGTAGACTTCAGCAGATTTAGCGCTTTTCTTGGAATGATGAGACTAGCTCCGTTTGGAGAAGCTACATCCACTCTGCGATATCGGATCAATCGGTGACCATCTGTTGCCACAAAGGTGGTGTTGGTTTCACTGAGATTGATGTAGACACCAGTCATAGCAGGTCGGAGTTCGTCAGAGCTGGCCGCAAAAATGGTATTGGAAATCGCGGCAGACAGCACCTCAGTGGACATATCCACCGTTGTTGCGTTTGATACTGTCGGGATCTTTGGAAAGTCGGTGGCATTCTCACCGGCAAGTCTGTAGCGACCATTGTCAGAACTGATCTCTACCGCATAGGTGTCATGATCGATACTGAAGGTCACTGGCTGTTCCGGGAGATTTTTCAGCGTCTCAATCAGAATACGCGCCGGCACCGCGATATTTCCGTCCTCTTTTGCCTCCACATGCAGCTGAGTCATCATAGAGGTCTGCAAATCAGAAGCCGTAATGGTCAACACAGAATCTTTGATCTCAAACAGGAAGTTCTCCAAGATCGGAACCACCGGGTTTGTTGTCACGACGCCGTTGATGGCCGAAAGCTGCTTCAGCAAAGCAGAAGAGGAAACAATAAATTTCATATAAATGTGATTTTATTTTCAAAAGGTCAGGCCCGACTATCGTCAGACGGGTGGAATCTCGCAGCGACGAAAATTATCTCTCCAAGTGAGGTTCTTCGTCTTGCTCTATTTCAAATCGCGGAGCTCAGTACTAACTTTTATTCCAGCGGGGTAAATTTATAAATAAAATGCTAATTCGGCGGGTCAGAATTGTCTTTCGCCAAAATTTTCTGATCTAATTTCCGGAGACTTACCCGCTCGTCTTTTTGGCGTACCGCAGCTTTCTCAAATAGAGAATCAGCCCTCCCAGTAGTCCCAAAACGAGCACCGGAAGCACTACATTTATGCCTTGCCAGAACGCTTTCTGCTGCGAAACCTTTACTTTATTGAGCGGTCTGATCTGTAGTGAGCGATTTCTTGACGTGATAATTCCATCGGGATCGCTGAGATATTGCACGAGATTTTGTAGGAGTTGCCGGTTGGCATAGGTCGTCTGCGCAAAGGGATCTTCTCCCAAGGCTAGGGGCTGATCTCCCTGCAAACTCAACTGACTCTGAAAAATAGAACCATCGCCGAAGACCACGACACGACCAAATCCACTTTCTTTGAAATCAGCTTTAGCGAACCCTTCCGGTACAAATCGGTTCTTGAAAAGTGAGGTAAACTCTCCCTCTAACAGGTAGCCCAACGGCAAATTTTTGACAGAAAAGGCGGAGACATCCGGCTCTCCTTCCATGTCCGAAAAGGCAACTCGTGCAGGCGCCTCCAGTATTTTTTCATTTTCAGATCCGAAAATCAAAGGAGTCTTCCTCACTCCATCTGCCTTGACAGTGTCTAAGCTGCTCGCAAACCGGAAATTCACTTGATCCAACGCCTTGGTAATCGGATGCGCCTGCACTCTTCCAGCATTAAAATAGAAGGGCCAAGGCATCGGCACCAGCTGTTGTTGATTGCCAAAATTGCCTCCCATCACCGGAATGTAGTTGAAGTTAAGGTCCTGAATCAGATCCTTGTTGATGCGAATACCATAGCGGAAGAGCAGCCGATCCAAGTCATTTTCGAGAGGAAAAGAAAAGGTGCCAGCCCCACCTGCTTCGGCCAAATTCACATCGACTCCTTCCGCAGCTACTACGAGATTCCCTCCCTGCATCACGTACTGATCCAGCAGATATAGCTCGCGCTCGGTGTAAGTTTGCCTTGGACCAAGGATAAAAATCACTCCAAAAGAGCTCAAGTCCTGTGGTGACTTCGCTTGATCTAGAGGCACTTTGAACACCTCATATGCTCCGTCCAACGCCTCAACCATGCCAAATCCGTCGTCTTCCGAAAGCTCTCCGTGACCGATAAGCATGGCGATGGCAGACTTTTCCGGAGTGATCAACTTACGAATAGCATTGCTGATCTCGTATTCCAAATTTTCGATGGAGGTATTCAATATCTGATCCGGAGACATGCCGCGCTCACCTTTGAGGATCAGCGCGCCGGTTTCGTATTCGTCGTCACTAACCAAAATCCCGGGAAAGATCAGCTGGGCTTGTTGACCTGTATTTTGTGTGACATAGAGGTTAGTGGGATTGATTCCATAATCCGCCAGGGTGTAGATGAAGTTTTCCTGCAGCGAATCGGTGACTGTTAGCGGATCAAAATAGGAAACAGTTATCGTCTCTGAAGAAAAGGCATTGAAAGTACGGACCGTTTCCTCAATGGACTTTTGGAGGCGTCGCATTCCGCCGGGTAGGCTTTCCCCGGTCAATAGTATGTCCACATGTATTGGCCGATCAAGATTCACAAGCAGTTCCTCCGTGGCAGGACTGAGGGTAAACCGCTTTTCCTCCGTCAAATCCAAACGAAACCGGAGAAAATTCCCCAGCGCAAGCAGAAGCAATACTCCTCCCAATAGAATCAAATAAGGTCTTGCGGTACGGTTTACTGATTTCTTCATTTGCCTTTCAAAACCAAAACAGAAGCCCCCAAAAACACCCAAACCATTCCGAATAGAAAGAACACATCCCGACTATCCACCACCCCACGACTGAGGCTCGTGTAATGCTGGCTCAAGCTCAGCTCCTCCACCCAGTAGGCAAACTCTCCAGTCAGCATCTCGGCCAAAGCTGTCAACCCGAAGTATAGGACAAAGCAAAAGAACACGCCCAGCACAAAAGCCACCACCTGCTGCGAAGTCAATGAGCTAGCAAAAAGGCCCACTGCAGCAAAGGTCGCCCCGATCATGAGCAGCCCGATCCAGCTGCCAAAGAAACCTGCCAAATCAAGATTCCCGACAGGATCTCCAAGCTGCATGATGCTGTAGGCATATAATAAGGTCGGCAACACCGCTAGGATAACCAAGGCTAGTAAGGCCAGATATTTTGCCAAAATGATCTGAAACAAAGAAACCGGCGATGTCCGCAGCAGCTCCCAGGTGCCGCTCTTGCGCTCCTCGGAAATCGACCGCATGGAGATCGCCGGAACCAAAAAGGTAAACACATAGGGAGTATAAGCAAACAGCGATTCGAGATCCGCAAAGCCATAGTCCAACACAGAACTCTCGGGAAAAACCCAGACGATCAGCCCCAAGGCCACCAGAAACAAAGCCAAGATCAGGTAGCCGGTAAGGCTCCCAAAAAACGCGTTGATTTCTTTGAAAAAGAGACTTTTCATCTAATCGCAAGTTGTATATCAGTGGCCATCACAATAACCGACGGGACGAATCTCGCCTGTTTTTTAATCAAGCCTGCGTGTGACGCCGGAGTCGTGGTTGGTTTCATGGCGCTTCGGTAATTTCTCTGAAGAGCGTCTCCAGATTTTTCTTGCTTTGATTGAGGCTGTTGAGGTTTAGCGAGCGCTCCGCGATGACTTGCATCAGAAACTTTCTGGTCTCCGCAGGATCAGACGTTTCGATGATCAATTCCTTTTTATCTTTCGCTCCGAACCGGACTTTTCCAAGCTTCTCAAACCAGCCCAGCTCTAGTTCTTCTTCGGTTTCCAGGATCAATTCAATTTGACCCGAACCTGCTTTAAGTTCAGAAAGAGAGCTGGCCGCTAAGATTTTTCCCCGGTTGATGATCACCACATCCTGGCAGATCGCCTCCACTTCCTGCATGATGTGGGTAGAAAAAATCAGTGTTTTGTCGGCGGCTATCTCCCGAATCAGGTTTCGGATCTCAACTAGCTGATTGGGATCTAGTCCAGTCGTAGGCTCATCCAAGATTACGACTTGAGGGTCATGAATCAAGGATCTTGCCAGTCCGACTCGTTGACGATAGCCTTTAGAAAGCTGTCCAATCTTCTTGTGCTGCTCGGTGGAAAGTCCGGTCTTTCGGATCAGTTCATTCACACGCTGCTGAAGGATCGAAGCGTTCATGCCATAGAGTCCTCCCGAAAATTCTAGAAACTCCCGCACATACAGATCCAGGTAAAGCGGATTGTGCTCGGGGAGATAGCCGATTTGAGCGCTGACTTTCTTGGGGTTTGCCAGAGCATCTTCGCCCAAGATCGTCACCGCTCCACCATCTGCCGCCAAGTACCCGGTGATGATCTTCATGGTGGTGGATTTCCCGGCACCATTTGGTCCGAGGAACCCCAAAATCCTCCCCGGCGCAGCCGAAAAACTGACGTCATCGAGCGCTTTTTGTGATCCGTAAAGTTTGGAAAGTTGGGAGACCTGGAGTGACATGGATGATTTTTAGTCAACCAAAAGTAAGGAAAATATGTAGTTTTCAGTGGTCGGTATTTAGTCGCAGTGATCAGGCATTGACACACTGCAACTGAATACTGAGTCCGCCTACTTCTTCCCCTTCGGTCTCAGCGGCCGGCATTCCACATCCGCCACGAAATAGTTGGGATGCGTCTCCAGTGTTTGGACGATAGTCAAGGCGACATCCTGAGGGCGCATCATGTTCTCATTCGCCTGAGTTCCCTCGATCGCATCAAAGAAATTCGTCTGAGTCGAACCCGGATAGATCGTGGACACCTTGATCCCAAAGTCGCGCAACTCCATGTACATCGAGTGCGAAATTCCTTTCACCGCATGCTTGGTGCCGACATACCCTGCAAAGTTCGCCACGCCATTCAAGCCGGCAATCGAGGCCACATTGACGATGTGACCTTCGTCGGCAGCTTTCATAGATGGGATCAGGCGCTTGCTCACGTAGAATATCCCGTGGACATTGGTATCAAACATCGCTTTCCAGTCTTCTGACGACATGGACTCCATCGGGCCCGCCACTCCAAAACCTGCGTTATTGACTAGTATACGGATGTCGGACCCCAACTTCCCCACTGTCTCCGTGTGGGCTTTTTCCACTTGTTCCTCCACAGATACATCGCAGGCGAAAAAGTGAAAATTATCGTGGGACAAGTCCGGCTTGGTCCTCCCCCAGCCTGCTACGGTAGTTCCTTTTTCAAGTAAAAATTTGACGACTTCCAGCCCTATTCCTTTGCTGACACCAGTGACGACGGCAATCTTATTTTTCAGTTCCATAAAATTTCATTTCTAATACAAAGCCATATCAATAGGAAAAGTTCTTCTTTTTGGGATTTTACACGAGGAGAAAAGAATTATTGGCTCGGATGATTACTTTCAAGCTACGAATAACCGCTAACCGAACCATCAATCCCTTTTCTATGAATAAACTTATCCTCCCCCTCCTACTCCTCAGCGGCGTAGCCATGGGACAAACCAAGCTGCGTCCAGAAATTGACAAAAAAGCGGCGGCCATCGAGACCAAGGTCATCGAGTGGAGACGCGACATTCACCAAAACCCAGAATTGGGCAACGCAGAAACCAGAACAGCAAAGAAAATCGCCGACCACCTTCGTGCCTTGGGTATTGAAGTGCAAGAAGGAGTGGCCGTGACCGGCGTCGTCGGAATCCTCAAAGGAGGCAAGCCTGGCCCAACCGTCGCATTAAGAGCCGACATGGATGCCCTGCCCGTGACCGAGCGCGTGGATTTACCATTCAAATCGACGGTAACTACCACGTACAATGGTCAGGAAACCGGAGTGATGCATGCCTGCGGACACGATACGCACGTCGCGATCCTGATGGGTGTGGCCGAGGTGCTAGCCGGCATGAAAAATGATTTGCAAGGCACAGTCAAATTCCTTTTCCAACCCGCTGAGGAAGGCATCTATCAAGAAGGAGTCAACTCTTGGGGCGCAAAGCAGATGGTAGAAGAGGGCGTCATGAAAGACGTGGACGCGGTCTTCGGACTGCACATTGGCTCTCAGATGGAAGTAGGCAAGATCGGCTATCGCTCCGGCCCTGCCATGGCTGCGGTGGATAACCTGGAGATAACCGTTCACGGAACACAAGCTCATGGCGCATCACCTTGGTCTGGAGTAGATCCAATCGTGACATCCTCGCAGATCATCACCGGATTGCAAACGATCCTTTCCAGAAATGTCAACATCACAGAAAATCCAGCTGTAGTTACTGTGGGAGCCATTCACGGCGGCATTCGTCACAACATCATCCCTGAAAAAGTCGAAATGATCGGCACCATCCGAACCTTTGGCGACGAGCAACAGGAACTTGTTCACCGCCGAATCACCGAAATTGCGACTAACATAGCAGAGAGCGCGGGCGCAAAAGCAGATGTAAACATCAAAAAACTCTATCCCTCGACAATCAACGACCCAGCCCTGACTGCACAGATGGCTGCAACGGTTCTCGCAGCCGCGGGCGAAGGCAATGTAATCACCAACCCTCCTATCACCGGAGCGGAAGATTTCAGCTTTTTCCAGCGGGAAAAGCCGGGACTCTTTATCTCTTTGGGAGGTATGAAAAAAGGTGGTGATCCAACCAAAACCCCATCTCACCATACCCCTGACTTC